>CAYVLM010000017.1:4590-9399 GCA_964452225.1 uncultured Steroidobacteraceae bacterium
GGCTCGGGCGTTGGTTCCGTGCTCATGCTCTGTCCGGGAAGGGTGGCGAGCGGTGTCGGCTCGGCCGTCGGCAGCTCACCGATGCCCCCGTTGGGTCCCTCGGGATTGAACATGTTCGAGTCGGCCACGTAGGTCTTGTAGCCGAGCACCCCGAGCGCCGAGTGCATGGACAGGGTGGCGACGAGCAGGACGACCAGCACGCCGACCGATGCCGCCTGCCGGCGGGGCGAGCGGAAGCGCCGGGGGTGCAGCCGGCGGCTCACCATCCAGGCGTCGACGATGGCCGCCGACCGGTACAGGAGCAGCACCGCGTCGAGGACCAGCAGCCCGGCGACCACCGAGGGATCGAGCATCAGGCCGAAGACCCGCGTCATGCCCTGGCCCATGAGCCAGATGGCGCCGATGACCAGGATCACCGCCGGACCGGCGAGGAGGATGCCGCGCAGGAGCGCGCCGCTCATCCCCTGCCCCAGGCCGGGGATCACGAACGACAGCGCCGCCGAGAGCGCTGCCGAGCGCCGGAGGGCGGACCACAACCGCGCAGCCACGTTCGCCACGAGTCTGGGGCCTCCTACCCGGCCTGCGTGGGCACTGATGCCGGCCTCGGCCCCGCCTCGCCGCGGAGCCGGTCCACGCAGCGGCGGAAGGCCGACAGCGTCATCTCCACCGCCTCGGCGGTGGTCTCTCGGCCCAGCGTGAGCCGCAGCGATCCGTGCGCGGCGGCCTCGTCGACCCCCATCGCCAGCAGGACGTGGCTCGGCTCGGTGGAGCCGGTGGTGCAGGCCGAGCCGGTCGAGACCTCC
This sequence comes from uncultured Steroidobacteraceae bacterium, assembly GCA_964452225.1. GTDB lineage: Bacteria > Chloroflexota > Limnocylindria > QHBO01 > QHBO01 > CAVXEH01. The sequence continues at coordinate 5,394 of CAYVLM010000017.1, forward strand.
ACTCCCTCGAGATCCAGCGCCGCCACGAGATCTCCACCTTCCACGCCGTCGACGAGGACACTGGCGCTGTTCGGCAGGCGACGGTCGGGATGGCCGGTGAGACGAACGCCGGGAACGGCCGTCAGCCCCGAGACCAGCGTGTCGCGAAGCACAGCCTGCCGCGCCGACTCCACGGTCCGCTGCGGCTCGGCGGCGGCCAGCGCGAAGGCGGCAGCGAACCCGACGCAGCCGGCCACGTTCTCCGTCCCGGCGCGGCGCTGCCGCTCCTGCGAGCCACCCTGGATCTGCGGCACCAGCGCGGTTCCCCTCCGCACGTAGAGCGCGCCGACCCCCTTGGGGCCGTAGAGCTTGTGCGCGGACAGCGAGAGCAGGTCAACCTGCCACGCGTCGACGTCGATCGCCATGTACGGTGCCGCCTGGACCGCATCCACGTGGAACATGACGCGCCTGGACCGGCAGATGTTGCCAATCTTCTCGATCGGCTCGGTCGTCCCGACCTCGTTGTTGGCGGCCATGACGCTCACGAGCACGGTGCGGTCGCTGATGGCCGCGGCGACCGCCTCCGGGTCGACCGTCCCGGTGCCGTCGACGGGCACGAGCGTGGTCTCGAAGCCGTGGCGCTCGAGCAGGGCGCAGCTCTGCAGCACCGCCTTGTGCTCGATGGCGGTCGTCACGATCTGCCGCCCCTGCGTCGACGCCGCCCAGGCCACCCCCTTGATGGCGAGGTTGTCCGCCTCGCTGCCGCCGGATGTGAAGACGATCTCGCGCGGCCGCGCGCCGATGAGCCCCGCCACCTGCTCGCGGGCCTCGTCGAGCCCCTGCCGGGCGCGGCGCCCGGAGGCGTGGATGCTCGACGGGTTGCCCGGGTGCTCGCCCAGGTACGGGAGCATCGCCTCGACGACCTCGCGACGCACCGGGGTGGTCGCCGCGTGATCGAGGTAGATGGCCATCGGCCGGGATCATACTGCGATGTCGGTGTCCGACCCGATGAGGAGGAGCGAGCCGTGATCGTGCGCAGCCTGGCCGAGATCACCGGAACCGTGCGCGACGTGGCCGGCGACGGTTGGCGCAGCCGACGCCTCCTGCTGCGCGATGACGCGATGGGCTTCTCGTTGTCCGAGACGACCGTCGAGGCCGGAGCGGAGCTCCACCTCGGCTACCGACATCACCTGGAAGCCTGCTACTGTGTCGCCGGCGCAGCGGAGATCGAGGAGGTGGCGACCGGCGCGCGCCATGCCATCGTCCCGGGCACGGTGTACGCGCTGGACCGCCACGACCGCCACGTAATCCGGGTCCGGGAGACGCTGCGGCTGGTGTGCGTCTTCAACCCCCCGCTCACCGGACTCGAGACGCACGACGCGGACGGAAGCTACCGCCTCGTCGAGTAGCGACGCCGACGTTGCGCCCATGAAGAACGGCCGGCTCCTCGGAGGAGCCGGCCGTTGTATCGGTCCGGTTGTCGAAGGGACTGCCTACGGTGTGACGTTGGCGATCCAGGTGCCCCAGTTCGCGTAGAACGTACGGGTCCCGCCGCAGGTCGTATCGCCCAGGAACTCGCTGAAGCTGCAACTCTGGTTGATCGTCTCGGCGGCGAACCAGATCGTTCCATCCTCGGCCGCCACGGCCGCACCGTAGTCACCCCAGCGGGCGACGCCGGCATCGGCCGGATCAAAGGTCAGGTAGCCCGAGAACCCGTCCGCGGGTCCCGCGCCCTTGGCGACCAGCTGGACCGAACCAGCACCATGCGTCGCGTCAACCGTGACGTACGCGGCGCTCGGATAGTAGTTCCGGCCGACGAGCGTGAAGCTCATGATCCCCTGGCCGCCAGCGTTGGCGGCAATGGCCGGGAAGACCACGTTGTTGTTCTTGACGGCGACGTAGCCCTGCGTGGTGACCGATCCCCCAAGGTCACTGCCGGACCACGACGGGGTGACGATGAAGTAGGCGATGCCCGTGCGGGTCGGCCCCGTCGGGCTCTTGACCACGGTGTTCACCGCGCCCCACACCATGCCGTCCGCGTAGACGGTCTGGTTCATCCGGTCGTCGTTGGAGTTGAGCAGGTTGAGGTGCTCGCCCATCGGGACGCCGGTGATCGGGTTCTTCGGCGCGTTGAGGAGGTCCTTGAGCGGCGTTGGGCCGTTCGGCTGGGTCATCGCCGGCGGCTGGCCGTACACCTCGCTGTGCATGACCACGTTCGTCAGCGCCAGGTCAGGGGTCGCCGTGTCGAGGGACGCCGTGTTCGTCAGCGCCCACAGGGCGATCCGGTTGTCCAGGGTTCCGTTGAAGTCGAGGGCGGAGAGGAAGTACTCCGTCCCGTTGTTCCCCGTCTCATAGCTGCCGCCCGGCGGGGTGGTCGTGGGCTGCAGCGAGTAGGCGTAGCCCTCGGCCAGGCTCGGCTCGTTGAAGAACTGCGCCGGCGTGCTCGCGGCGCCGCTGGCCAGCGCGCTCTTCGAGAGCGCGTAGACGTTCGCGCCGTTGAAGCCGGCGTTGAAGATCGGGAACTCGTTGGTGGTGACATAGAAGCCGTTGGCGTCAGCGCCGATCAGGGGCTGGTCGCCGAAGCACGGGCAGTTCGAGCTGCCGCTGTCGTTGGTTGTCTCCCACTCGTAGAGCCACCAGGCCCCGGTGGGGTCGCCGGTCTTGCTGACGGCCAGCAGCTGATGAGAAGCACCCGGCTTCGCGAGGCTGCCATCGGTCGGGTTGGTGTCGATCTCCAGCAGGGAGACGAAGAAGCGCCCGGTGTCACTGTCGTAGTAGCACTTGGGGTCGCTGGTGAACGGACCGTAGGAACCCGGCGCCGGCTCCCCGGTGCTGGGGTCAATCTGGTACTCGGGGCCAAGGCCGAAGAACGCGTTCAGCGCCTTGGGATCAGTGATGACGTCGCCGGTCGCCGCGTCGCGAACGCGGATCGCGGTGTTCACCGTCTCGACGATGTACCCATTGCCGACGCACAGCCCCTGGTCCGGGGGCTCGAGGCTGAACTGGGTCCCGTAGCCGGCCGCGTCCGGACTTGCGGCGTGCTGGTCGAAGTGGTTCAGGCCCGCGACAGAGATGTTGGTGTCTGCGGCTGAAACCGACGAGGTCGCCGGCCGCGGAACGTGCGCTGACTTGACTCGCGCGTAGCTCAGCGAGTTCGGGATGGCCTTGTTGACCTCGGCCGCGTTCGAGTCGACATCGGGCTGGATGTCGGCCGCGGGGATGGCCGTCGAAGCCGTCGCCGAGCTCGACTTGCTGAGGTGGGACGTGCCCACGCGATGCACGGTGATCGTCTGAGCGGTGGTCTTGTGATGATTCGACTTGGCCGTGGCAGCAGGCACCATGGCGCCGAACAGCAGAGCGACACTGGCCCCGACCGCGGCCAGGCGCAGGAACGTCGGCCCCCAGGGCCGGCCTCTGGCATGTGACATGAACGTCTCACTCCCATCTGCGATGGGCACGCCTGCGGTGGGCAATGCGCGGCGCGCCACGGGTCTCCTCCGGCTGGTCAGGAGCGGTTTCGACTCACACAGCAGCATGGAGCCGCACGAGAGGTCCTGCACGGCCGACATACGATGTGTAGCAGGTTCGGCGTCTGATGGGCAAGTTTGCGGGCGGATGGGTGGTGACGGGCCGCACCACTCCTCGGCGGCACCCGCCTGTTCAGCCGGTGGGGCGCGGACGCTCGCGGGCCCTCAGGGACGCCGCAGTCGTCTCGGGCTCAGCGCGATCGGGTGCCGCGGCCATGCCCCGATCGTCAAGCTCCCAGCGCAGGTCCACCTCCACGCCCACGACGCCATCGACCTGCCCGGCGAGCTTGGCCAGGATCTGGGCGGTCGACCGCCGGTCCACCGTGCCGTGCAGGTGGACGACCCCGTCGGAGACCTCTACCTGCACCTCGCCTTCCTCGAGCCACATCGTGTCGTGCACGACCTCCTCGCGGATCTCGCGGGCGAGCTCCTCGTCCGATCGCACGAAGGCGCCGACCAGGTCGGCGTAAACGTCGTCCGCCACGGCGTCGTAGCTTTCG
>CAYVLM010000017.1:9409-13145 GCA_964452225.1 uncultured Steroidobacteraceae bacterium
TCGACCAGGTCGGCGCGGGTCACGATTCCCACCAGCCGGTCGTCATCCACGACCGGCAGGCGGTTCACGGCGTGGTCGACCATCAGTCCCGCGGCCTCGCGCAGCGAGGAGTCGGCGCCGATGGTGATCGCCGGCTTGCTCATCGCCTCGCCGGCGGTGGCCGCGCGCATCTTGGCCTGCTCGGCGCCGGCGCGCTCATCGCCCATCAGCCACGCCAGCGGGCGCGGAGTGCCGGCACGCCCCGCAGGGACGCCGCGCTCCTTGATGAGGAGGTCGCCCTCGCTGACCACGCCGAGCACCCGTCCCGCCTCGTCGGTCACCGGGACGCCGCTGATGCGCCGCTCCAGCAGGAGGCGGGCCACCTCCTTGAGCGGCGTCTCGGGTCGCACCGAAACGACCTCGGCGGTCATCACATCCTGAACCTGCACCTGGCACCTCCGCGCGGCGTCGCGGGCCGCTTTCGTCGCCGCATGGTAAGCGCCGGGAGCCTCGGGCGCCAGACCCTTTGGCACGCTCCGGCCGGTCCGGATGGCGCCAGCCGCGAGCCCTTCGGGTCAGTCCCCGGGCCGAACCTCGAGGTGCAGCTCCTCGAGCTGCTGCGGCGAGATCGGCGTCGGCGCACCCATCATCAGGTCGCTTCCCGACTGGGTCTTGGGGAAGGCCATCACCTCGCGGATGTTGGTCTGGTTGGCGAGGAGCGCGGCCCATCGGTCCAGGCCAATGGCGATCCCTCCGTGGGGTGGAGCCCCGTACTCGAGCGCATCGAGCAGGGCCCCGAACTGGTCGCGCATTCCCTCCAGGGTGTGCCCCATCAGCGCAAAGGCACGCTCCAGCAGCTCACGCCGATGGATCCGGACGCTCCCGCCCCCGAGCTCCCAGCCGTTCAATGCCAGGTCGTACTGCTGCGCGTGCACGGCGCCGGGATCGCGCTCCATCAGCGCCTCCTCCTCCCAGAGCGGCGCGCTGAACGGGTTGTGGGTCGCGTCCCAGCGCTGGTTCTCGTCGTCCCAGGTAAACATCGGGAAGGGATAGACCCAGACGTAGCCAAGCACGTTCTCGTCGCGGAGGCCGAGCCGGTCGCCGAGCTCCAGGCGCAGCCGGCCGAGCACGTCGGCGGAGCGCAGCGGGTCCGCGTCGGCAACGACCAGGATCAGGTCCCCCGCGCTGGCGCCCGTCGCGCTGCGCATGGCAGCCTGGCGCTCCGCGTCGAGGAAGCGTTCGGCCGGTCCGTGGAGCGAGCCGTCTTCCTCGACGGCGAGGTGCACGAGGCCGCCGGCCCCGTGCCGCCTGGCCAGGTCGGTGAGATCGTCGATCTGCCGGCGCGAGTAGCCGCCGCAGCCGGGAGCCACCAGGGCCCGGACCCGGCCGCCGGCGGCAATGGGGTCCGAGAAGACGCGGAATTCCACCCCACGGACAACACCGGTCACGTCGCGCAGCTCCATCCCGAAGCGGACGTCCGGCTTGTCGGACCCGTAGCGCTCCAGCGCCTCCTCGTAGGTAAGCCTGGGGAACGGCGTGGCGAACAGCGGTCGGTCGGGCAGCACCTCGCGCGTCACGCGGGTCACCATCGCTTCCACGGCGTCCATGACGTCGGTTGCCCGCACGAAGCTCATCTCCAGGTCGACCTGGGTGAACTCCGGCTGCCGGTCTCCGCGGAGGTCCTCGTCGCGGATGCAGCGAGCGAGCTGGTAGTAGCGGTCGTAGCCGGCGACCATCAGCAGCTGCTTGAGCTGCTGCGGGCTCTGGGGCAGGGCGTAGAAGCTCCCGGGCTGCAGGCGTGAGGGGACGACGAAGTCGCGGGCTCCCTCCGGCGTGCTGCGGATGAGGAGCGGCGTCTCGATCTCCACGAAACGGTCGTCCTCGAGCGCGCGGCGCACCGCGCCGGCCAGGCGGGCACGCAGCAGGATCCGGTCGCGCATGGGCGGTCGGCGGAGGTCCACGTAGCGGTAGGTGAGGCGGATCGTCTCGTCGAGCCCCGGCTGCTCCTCGTTGACGTAGAAGGGCGGCACCTTGGCGCTGTTGAGGACGGTGAGCCCGTCCACCGCTACCTCCACCTCGCCTGTCGCCAGCTCCGGGTTGGCGGTACCCGGGGGCCGATGTCGCACGGAGCCTGTGACCTGGACGACCCACTCGTTGCGCGCGTCGGCGCCGGCGGCGTGGGCGGCGGGAGCCTCGTCGGCGTTCGTCACGACCTGAGTGATCCCGTACCGGTCCCGCAGGTCCCAGAAGGTGAGATGGCCATGGTCGCGGCGCCGATGGACCCAGCCGGCAAGCGTCACGCGCTGGCCGACGTGCTCCGAGCGGAGCTCGCCGCAGGTATGGCTTCGGAAGGACTGGCTTGGCGGCATGGGAGGCCGATGGTAGCCGAACTCCGTCACCGCTGCGGTCAGCCGGCGAGGACCGCCGCCACCCCGGAAAGCCCGACCTCCTGCTGCACGCCGCTGGCCAGGTCGCGGAGAACCAGCGGATCGTCCGCCGAGCCCTGGACGATGAGCGCCCAGCGGGCGCCGACCTTGGACGCCGTCTCGAGCTGGCGCTTCAGCTTCCGGGACGAGCCGTCGGGGCGCACCGGGATGCCCGCCGCACGCAGGACGCCGGCCACCTGCAGGCGGACCGCGAAGTCGTCGGGGTGCGGGCTGATCACCGCGACCAGCGGGGTTGCCGGTGCGCGCGGCACCTCCTGCTCCTCGGCCGCCAGCACCGTGCGGTCGATTCCGATCCCGAATCCGATCCCGGGCGTGGGTCTGCCGCCCAGCAGCTCGACCAGCCCGTCGTAACGGCCACCGCCTCCGAGCGCCTGCTGCTGTCCCTCGCGGCCCGCGACGAAGAGCTCGAAGGTGGTCCGGGTGTAGTAGTCGAGCCCGCGGACCAGGCGGTGGTCGATCGCGTAGCGCAGCCCGCGCGCGTCGAGGAGCGCCACCACCGCGTCGAAGTGATCACGGCACGCGTCGCAGAGCAGGTCGATGGCGCGCGGCGCACCCGCTGCCAGCTCGGGGTCCAGGAGCTTGTCGTCGAGAACCCGCAACGGGTTCACCCGCAGCCGTCGCCGCGAATCCGGCGAGAGGCGCGTCTCGTGGGGAGCGAAGTAGTCGATCAGCGCCTTGCGGAAGCGGGGCCGACAGGTGGCGTCGCCGATCGAGTTGACGTGAGCCACCACGCCGTGGATCCCCACCGCGGCGAAGTACTCGTGCGCCAGCTCGAGGAGCTCCACGTCCACCATCGGTCCGGGGTCCCCGAGGACCTCGACGTCCCACTGGACGAACTGCCGGAAGCGTCCGGCCTGCGGGCGGTCGTACCGGAACATCGGCCCCAGCATCGACAGGCGCAGCGGGCCGGGCCGCACCTGCAGGCCGTGCTCCAGGTAGGCCCGCACGATCCCGGCCGTCGGCTCCGGCCGCAGGGCCCACTCCGCCTGCTCCTCCGCGCTGCCCGCTGCCCCCGAGACCAGGAACATCTCCTTCTCGACGGCGTCGGACGACTCGCCGAGACCCCGCGCGAAGAGCTCCACGCGCTCGAAGAGCGGCGTGTCGATCCGCTCGAACCCCCATCGCTCGGCGAGCTCGCGCGCCAGGCGCTCGGCGGTATTCCAGCCCGGCGCATCCTCGGGCAGCAGGTCACGCGTCCCGCGCGGGGCGCCGAGGGGTCTCATGGCGCCCAGTGTACCGGCCGGAAGCGGCCGTCCTGCCCAGCCCGGCGCGCCATACTCAGACGGTGACCGACGCTCACTGGGCCCAGC
>CAYVLM010000018.1:0-13132 GCA_964452225.1 uncultured Steroidobacteraceae bacterium
ATCGTCGCTGCCGGGCGCGCCTACCGCGGGGTCGCCGCCGAGATCGAGGAGACCCGCGAGCTGACCCATGACCCCGACGAGGGGGTCCGGGAGATGGCCCGCGAGGAGCTCGCCCGGCTGTCCGAGCGCCAGGCCGCGCTGGCCGACGAGCTGCGCCGTCTCCTGGTGCCCCGCGACCCCAACGACGACCGAAACGTGATCCTCGAGCTCCGCGCGGGCGCCGGGGGCGAGGAGGCGTCCCTCTTCGCCGCCGAGCTCTTCCGGATGTACGCCCGCTACGCCGAGCGGAGGCGCTGGCGGATCGAGCTGCTCGCCGTCAGCCCCTCGGAGTCCGGAGGCTACAAGGAGGCGATCGCCGAGGTGACCGGGGACGGCGCCTACTCGCGCCTCAAGTACGAGAGCGGTGTCCACCGCGTCCAGCGTGTGCCGGTGACGGAGTCGTCGGGGCGGATCCACACGTCGACCGCCACGGTCGCCGTCCTCCCCGAGGCGGAGGAGGTGGAGGTCGACCTTCCGGAGAAGGACCTGCGCATCGACGTCAAGCGCTCTTCGGGCCCGGGCGGGCAGAGCGTCAACACCACCGACTCCGCGGTGCGGGTGACGCACCTGCCGACCGGTCTGGTGGTGGACATCCAGGACGAGAAGAGCCAGCACAAGAACAAGGCAAAGGCGCTCGCCATCCTGCGCGCCCGTCTCCTGGAGATGGAGCGCGAGCGCCGGGCGGCGGAGCGCGGGGAGCAGCGCCGCTCGCAGGTCGGCACCGGCGAGCGGGCGGAGAAGATCCGCACCTACAACTTCCCGGACGACCGGGTCACCGACCACCGCATCGGGCTTACTGTCCACAACCTCCCCGGCCTGCTGGAGGGCGACCTGGACCGCGTGGTCGAGCCGCTCATCGAGCAGGACGAGGCCGATCGGCTGGGCCGGGCTGGCGCGGGCGATGGCTGAGACGCCGCTGACCGGGGGACCGATGGCGCCCGCCGAAGGGCGCAGCGAACCCGAACCGCGCTCCGCGTCCACCCTCCTCGCGCTCGCCACCGCGCGCCTGGCCGGGGCCGGCTCCGAGACGCCGCGCCTCGACGCCGAGCTGCTCGTCAGCCATGCGTTTGGACGGGACCGGACCTGGCTCCACACCCACCCGGACGCCGCCCTCGGCCCCGACGACGCCGACCGTCTGGCTGCCTCGATCGCTCGCCGCGCGCGCGGCGAGCCGGTGGCGTACCTGCGGGGCTTCAAGGAGTGGTTCGGGCTGCGCGTCGCGGTCGACCGCCGGGCGCTCATTCCCCGGCCCGAGACAGAGCTCCTCGCGGAATCGGCAATTGCCGAGCTCGCCGCGCGCCTGGCCGGAGACGCCGACCGGGTCGTGACCTGGGACGTCGGCACCGGCAGCGGCGCCATCGCCCTGGCGGTTGCGCTGCGCTTCCGTGCCGCCCTGGCCCTTGGCCGGGTGCGGCTCGTCGCCAGCGACCTGGCGCCGGACGCACTGGAGCTGGCCGCCGAGAACCTGGCGACCCACGGCGTGGCGCCGCTCGTCACGCTGGCGCTCGGAGACCTCCTGGACATCGCGTCGGCGCCGGGGCCGGACGTCGTCATTGCGAACCTCCCGTACCTCACCTCCCGCGAGGTGGCGGAGGCGCCGGGAAGCATCGCGTTCGAGCCACCCGCCGCGCTCGATGGCGGTGCGGACGGGCTCGACCTGGTCCGGCGCCTGCTCCATCAGCTGCCGGCCCGCCTGGCTCGCGGGGGGGTGGCCCTCCTCGAGGTCGGCGCCGGCCAGGCGGGCGAGGTTCGGGCCGAGGCGGAGCGCCTGCCGGTTCCGGCGGCCGTGTCGCTCCACCCCGACCTCGGCGGCGTCGAGCGGGTGGTGCGCATCACCCGGCTGGACGGCTGATCGGATGGTCGACCGCCTCCCTCCCACGCCCGAGGGGCTGGCCGCCGCCGTGGCGCTGGTGCGCAGCGGCGGGCTCGTGGCCTTTCCCACCGACACCGTGTACGGCATCGGCTGTCGGGTCGGGGACGCCGAGGCGCTCGATCGGCTCTTCGAGGCCAAGCGGCGACCGACCGACAAGCGGATCCCGATCCTCGTTGCCGACCTGGCGCAGGTGCGCGAGCTCGGCTACGCGACTGACTCGCGCGCGGAGGCGCTCGCCGCCGCCATCTGGCCGGGAGCGCTGACCGTCGTCCTGCCCGCGGCGTCACCGGATGGCCCGACGCAGGCCTTCCGCGCCCCGGACCATGCCGTTGCCCTGGAGCTGATCTCGCGCAGCGGACCGCTGGCAACGACATCCGCGAACCGCTCGGGTGAGCCGGAGACCCTGGAGGCGGACGACGTGCTGGTCGCCTTCGCGGACACCGACCTCCTCGCCGCGGTGGTGGACGGCGGCCGGGTGCCCGGCGGCGTCGCCTCGACCGTCCTGGACCTCAGCGTGGACCCGCCGCGCATCCTGCGCCCCGGGCCGGTCGCGCGCGAGCGGATCGAGACGGTGACCGGCCACGTAGACTGAGCACCATGCGCGTCGCCATCGGCTCCGACCATGCCGGGTTCGTGCTCAAGGGCGTGATCTGCACCCTGCTCGACGAGATGCGGGTGGAGTACCGGGACTTCGGCACGTACTCGATCGACGAGGTCGACTACCCGGACTTCATCGCCCCGGTGGCCCGGGCCGTCGCGCGCGGCGAGTACGAGCGCGGCATCGTCCTGGGCGGGAGCGGCACCGGCGAGGCGATCGTGGCCAACAAGATCCGTGGCATCCGCTGCGTGGAGGCGGCCGATCCCGTGGTGGCCCGGCTGGGGCGGGAGCACAACGACGCGAACGTGCTCTCCATTGGCGAGCGGATCACCGGCGTCGAGGTGGCCCGCGCCTGTGTCCGGGCGTTCCTCAGCGGCGCGTTCCAGGGAGGACGGCACGTGCCGCGGATCGAGAAGATCGCGCGCATCGAGGGGGAGGAGGCAGGCGGCTGAGCCTTGCGCTGACCCCGGGCGAGCAGGCGCTGCTCGAGGGCGGCTCCGGCGGCGGTGCGGCGCTGGCGATGCGGCTCGTGGTCCGTGCCGCCGAGGTGCTCGGCGCCGACCGGCTGATTCCCATCACGCAGGCGCACGTCGACTCCTGCCTGTACCACGGGCAGGCGACGCTCGACTTCGTGGACCGCCTCAACGACGGGCGCACCAGGGTGGCGGTGCCCACCACCCTGAACGTCGGCGCCCTGGACCTGCTCCATCCCGAGCTGTGGCGCGGCGACCCGGACACCGCGGAGCGTGGACAGCGCCTGATGGAGCGCTACCGCGAGCTCGGCTGCCGGCCAACCTTCACCTGCGCTCCGTACCACCTGCGGCACTCGAGACCGCGGCTGGGCGAGCAGGTCGCCTGGGCGGAGTCCAACGCGATCGTCTTCTGCAACTCGGTCCTCGGCGCCCGCACCAACCGCTACGGTGACTTCATCGATATCGCGTGCGCCGTCGCGGGGCGCGCGCCCCTGGCCGGCCTCCACCTGGAGATGCCGCGTCGCGCCCGACTCGTGCTCCGGCTGGCGCCGGACGTCCCCGCCGCCCTTCTCGACGACGATGCCTTCTACCCCGTCCTTGGCATCGTCCTCGGGCGGCGGGCCGGATCGGCCGTGGCGGTGATCGACGGGCTGCCGCCCGGCATCGACGAGGAGCGGCTCAAGGCGCTGGGGGCCGCCGCAGCCTCGTCGGGGGCCGTGGCGCTCTTCCACGTGGTGGGCTCCACTCCCGAGGCGCCCACGCTGGAGGCCGCGCTCGGCGGCGACGAACCGGAGGAGGTCGCGTTCATCACCTTCGACGAGCTGCGCCGCGCACGCAGCGCGCTCACCACCCGGCAGGACGGCGCCGGTCTCCGGGCGGTTGCGCTCGGGACGCCGCACGCCTCCCTGGTCGAGCTCACCCGCATCCTGGACTTCCTGGGCGACTCGCCGGTCGCTCCGGGGATGCGGCTCATGGTCTCGACCTCCCGTGACGTGCTCGGCGACGCGGAGCAGGTGGGCATTGCCGCCCGCCTGCGGGCGGGCGGCGTCGAGTTCCTGGTCGACACCTGCAGCTACGTGGCCCCGGTGCTCGACGCCGGTGATGGGCCGGTGATGACCGATTCGGGGAAGTGGGCGTTCTACGCGCCGGCGACCATCGGGGCACAGGTCGTCTTCGGGAGCACCGAGGAGTGCGTGGCGTCCGCTGTCGCCGGTCGCGTCGTCCGGCGCGAATCCGCCTGGGGGCCGTCGTGAGCGGCCCGGGCAGCGTGGCCGGCCGCGTGCTGGCGCCGGGCGAGGCGCGGGGCAGGGCGCTGGTGCTGCCTGCGCCGATCAGCCTGTGGGGAGGCTTCGACCCGGCGACCGGGCTCCTGCTGGGCGGTCACCAGCCGGGGCGCGGCCTTGGGGCGCGGGGCCGCGTGCTGGTGACCCCCGGCGCCAGCGGCTCCTCCTCGTCCGCATCGGTCCTGGTCGAGTCCGTTCGCGCCGGGACCGCGCCGGCGGCGATCGTCCTGGCCGAGCCGGACCTGATCCTGGCGATCGGCGCCACGACGGCCGCGGAGCTGTACGGAAGGAGGGTGCCGGTGATCCAGCTGGCGCCCGAGGACTTCGCCCGCATCCCCGACGACGCCATGCTGACGGTCACCCCCGACGGCACCGTCCGCATCGGCGGCCGCGGGGACCTCGGTCCCGGGAGCGCGTGACGAGCGGCCCTCGATCCCGGCCCGCCGAGGGGAGCATCATCGGGGCATGAGCACGAGCGCCGACGTGGAGGAGGCGAAGCATCAGCTCGCCGACCTCGGGTTCCGGCTGGACTCCCACTACCCCGTTCACCCCGGTCCGTCCCGCCTGATGGTGGCCCTGCGCGATGCGCCCACGCTGCGCCACTTCGACCCGGAGATCATCCGCTACTGGCATACGGGCCCCCACGGTCGCGGCCACCCGGCCGATCTCACGCGGCGGACCGAGGTGCCGTTCCAGGCGGGCTTCAGCTGGGGAAAGGTGGAGATCATCGATCGGCTCGGCGTGGTGAACGCGTGGGTCGGCCTCGGCGGTGACCTGGTCGCGGCGCCGGTGGCCTCCGACACGACCATGGCGGTCTTCAGCTCCCCGGGCCCCATCCTGCGCCTCGGCGGGCACAGCCAGGCGGTCGACCGGATCGCCATGGAGCTCGGCGCCTTCTTCGGGCGGATCATGGTGCCAATCGACTTCCGGCCCGGCGTCGAGGAGGCGATCTCGCGCGCCAAGCCGATGGAGCGCTACGCGGCATTCGTGGCCTACGAGGAGGCCCGCTTCCACGACCACCCGATCCTGCGCCAGGAGCACCCGCACCACGCTGCCATCCTGTCCGAGGAGGCCCGGCGTCTGGCGCGGGATGAGGCGTTCGCCTGGGCGGCCGGCGCTCGCCTGCTCGAGCGGATGGGCATGGCGGACGGCGACTCCTCGCCGGGCGCCTGAGGAGCGCCCGGGCGGTCGAGCACTCCCGCGGCGCGTGTCGCCGAAGGGCCGGCATCGGTCTACACTCGTGGTTCCGGCCGCACCGGCCGACGCCGCAAGCACAGGAGCGTGTCGCCATGGACTTCTGGGCTCCGCTCGACACCGAGGATCCCGAGATCGCGTCACTCGTCCACGCGGAGGAGGAGCGCGCCCGGTCGAACCTGGAGCTGATCGCCTCCGAGAGCTACCCGTCGCTCGCTGTTCTGCAGGCGGTGGGCTCGGTCCTGACCGCCAAGTACGCGGAGGGCTACCCGGGACGCCGGTACTACGGCGGCTGCGAGTTCGTCGACGGGGTCGAGGAGCTGGCCCGCTCCCGGGCGAAGGAGCTCTTCGGCGCGGAGCACGCCAACGTCCAGCCCCACGCCGGCGCGCAGGCCAACATGGCCGCCTACCACGCCCTGCTGGAGCGCGGCGACACGGTGATGGGCCTGGCGCTCGACCAGGGCGGCCACCTGACCCACGGCTCGCCGGTGAACTTCTCCGGCCAGTACTACAACTTCGTCCCCTACTCGGTCGACCCGGAGACGCACTGGATCGACATGGACGCGGTCCGCGCCCTGGCGCTCGAGCATCGGCCGAAGCTGATCGTCACGGGCGCCACGGCCTACCCGCGGATCTGGGACTTCCCCGCCTTCCGGGCGATCGCGGACGAGGTCGGCGCCATCCTGATGGCCGACATGGCCCACTTCGCCGGCCTCGTGGCGGCCGGTGTCCACCCCAGCCCCATTCCGTATGCGCAGGTGGTGACCACCACCACCCACAAGACCCTGCGCGGTCCGCGCGGCGGCATGATCCTGTGCACCGCGGAGCTGGCCAAGGCGATCGACAAGGCCGTCTTCCCCGCCATCCAGGGCGGGCCGCTCGAGCACGTCATCGCCGGCAAGGCGGTCGCCCTGAAGCAGGCGACCAGCGCGGAGTTCAAGCGCGACGCGGCACAGACCGTGGCCAACGCCAAGGCCCTCGCCGCCAGGCTCGCCGAGCGCGGTGGGGCGGTCATCACCGGCGGGACCGACAACCACCTGATGCTCGTCGACGTTCGCCCCTGGGACGTGACCGGCAAGGAGGCCGATGCCGCCCTTGGCGAGGTGCGGATCACCGTCAACAAGAACACCATCCCGTACGATCCCAACCCGCCCTTCGTGGGAAGCGGGATTCGCGTGGGCACGCCGGCGGTGACGAGCCGCGGGATGGTCGAGGCGGAGATGCGCCAGATCGGCGACCTGATCGTTGACGGCATCGCAGCGCACGGCGATGCCGCCGCCCAGGACGCCGTCCGCGACCGCGTGGCAGCCATTGCCGACCGGTTCCCGGTGCCGGGTCTCCCCGGCACCCTGGCGACCGCCGCGGCCATGGCTCCTCGGTGACGTTCGCGAGGGACTCGGCTATACTCCCCGCCGTCGCACCGCTCTGAGCCCAGGCCCCATGGCACACGGAACGAGAGTGGGGCTGGCAAAAGTCCTGGCCCAGGTCTCCGCGATCGTCGTCATCCCGATTCTGGGTGGGTCCGTGTCGGGTATCGTGGTCGACCGAGTGGTGGGCACCGCAGCGCTATGGGTGTTCGTCGGTTTTGGTATCGGTAACCTGGTCGCCGTCGTCGGACTCTGGCTCTACATCCGCGCCGGGCTTCGACGGTTGGCGGCGGACGATCGCAGGAGCCCGGATGAACGATGAACCGTCGAACGACCGAGAGCGACGTCCTCCCGAGCATCGGCGCCCGGCCAGGATCCAGCCGGGGTTTGGCCTCGTCTTCGACCTGGGCCTGCGGCTGGTGGTCTCGATCCTGCTCGGGCTCGGGCTCGGCCTGCTCCTGTCGGACTGGTTCGGGTCGTCGCTCTACGTGCTGCTCGGACTGACGCTCGGCGTTGCTGCCGCGATGTACACCATCTGGGACGTGGCCCGAGAGACGTTGAGGAAGTAGAGGCAGCTCGTGGTACACGTCTCCATCAACGCCGAGCCGCTCTTCAGCATCGGGCCGGTCACGTTCACGAACGGCCTCATGGGGGCCGTCCTGGCCTCCGTGCTCCTCGCGGCCGCCGCGATCTACGTGGCGAGACGGGCACGGATCGTCCCGACCCGTGTCCAGACCCTGGTCGAGCTGCCCTTCGAGTGGATCTTCGGCATCGTCAAGACGCAGGGCGGGCAGACCTGGCGGCGGATGCTGCCGCTGATCGCCAGCATCTTCATCGTGATCCTCACCGCGAACTGGATGTCCCTGCTGCCGGGGGTGGGCACCATCGGCTACTACACCACCGAGGGCGGGGAGAAGGTGCTCGTTCCCTTCGTGCGCGCCGCCTCGGCTGACCTGAACTTCACCCTGGGCCTGGCCCTGATCTCCTTCGTGGTGTTCGTCTACTTCGGCATCAGCATCCGGGGCTGGGGTGGCTACGCGAAGGAGGTGTTCGCTCCCCAGCCGCGCTGGCTGAGCCCGCTGATGGGTCCCATCGAGGTCATCAGCAGCCTGTCTCGCATCATCTCGCTCAGCATGCGGCTCTTCGGCAACGTCTTCGCCGGGGAGGTGCTGCTCAGCGTGCTGCTCGTCATCGGGCCCATGTTCGTCTTCGTGGTCATGGGCCTCGAGATGCTGTTCGGGGCCATCCAGGCGCTCGTCTTCGCCCTGCTGTCCATGACGTACGTGGTGCTGGCCACCATGGAGCACGAGGCGCAGGGGCACGGCGAGCACCCGGAGCCGCCGCTCGCGCCGGAGGCGACAGGGACCGGCGCACCGCAGCTGGACGCACCTACCACGTGACGGGATCGCCCTCCCCCAAACCGGAGGGCAAGAAGGAGGAAACCAACTCGTGAACCTCACACCGCTCGCCGCCGGTCTCGCCATCGGCCTGGGCGCCATCGGGCCGGGGATCGGCCTGGGGCTCGCCACCTCGAAGGCCATGGAGGCCATCGGGCGCAACCCCGAGTCGTACAGCACGCTGTTCGTGCCCTTCGTGCTCGGCATCGCGCTGGCAGAGGCCGTTTCGATCTACGCCCTGGTGGTCGCGCTGATCCTCATCTTCGTGGCGTAACCAGAGCGGGATCGCCCAGATGCAGTTCTTCAGCGCGTTCGGGGTCGACTGGTTCAAGCTCGGCCTGCAGATCCTCAACTTCCTCGTCATCCTCTACCTGCTGAACCGATTCGCCTTCAAGCCGCTCATCCACTACATGGACGAGCGCGCGGCGCGGATCGCGAAGGGGCTGGAGAACGCCGAGGCGGCGGAGCGTGACCGGGAGCTCGCCCAGCAGGAGCGCGAGGCCGCCCTCGCCGACGCGCGGAAGGAGGGCCAGGCGGTGATCGCCCGCGCCACGAAGATCGCGGAGGACTCCCGCGCGGAGATCCTTGCGACGGCCAAGGCGGAGGCCGAGAAGCTCGTGGCCCGGGCGCAGGAGGAGATCACCGCCGACAGGGAGAAGGCCATGGCCGAGCTGCGGGAGCAGGTGGCGGACCTGGCGCTCGCCGCAGCCGGCAAGCTCGTCGGCTCAGAGATGAACACGGCGACGCAGCGTCGCCTCGTGGACGACTTCCTGGCCGAGGTCAAGCCCGCCGCCGGACGCAAGTCGAAGGGCTCGGCGAACTGAC
The DNA here is from genome assembly GCA_964452225.1 of uncultured Steroidobacteraceae bacterium. Classification (GTDB taxonomy): domain Bacteria; phylum Chloroflexota; class Limnocylindria; order QHBO01; family QHBO01; genus CAVXEH01. Next base: position 9,050 of record CAYVLM010000018.1, read on the forward strand.
ATGACGCGCCAGCAGACCGCCGCTCGACGCTATGCCGAGGCCGGATTCGAGATCGCCCGGTCCGACGGCGCCATCGACGCCTGGGAGCGGGACCTCGACGAGCTGCGCACGCTGCTCACCCATCGCGAGGTCCGGGCGCTGGTCCAGCACCCGGCCATCAGCTACGCGACCAAGGAGCGGATCCTGGAGCGGCTGGCGGGCGGCACGGTGGCCGTCGGCCCGCTGCGCCTGGTGCTGCTCATGATCCGCCGGGGCCGCCCGCGGCAGATCGAGTCGATGGTCGACCACTTTGCCGCCCTGGTTCGCCGTGAACGGGGCATTGCCAGGGCCGAGGTGCGCTCCGCGCTCCCGCTCGAGGAGGCGCAGCGGGCCGCGGTCACGGCACGCCTCGGGGAGATCACCGGAAGCCGGATCGAGCTGAGCGAGCAGGTCGACCCGTCGCTCATCGGCGGGATCGCCGTGCGCATCGGAGACCAGCTCTACGACGCCAGCGTGCGCAGCCGCCTCCAGCGGCTCCGCGCGCGGCTGACCGCCGTCTGAGGCGGCGCGCGAGGAAGCACTAACCGCCGTCGCGAACCGCGGCGACCAGCGAGGGAAGAGGACGAGGGACCAGATGGCGATCCGATCCGACGAGATCACGTCGATCATCAGGAGCGAGATCAAGGGCTTCGAAGAGGGCGCCGACATCGCCGGCGTGGGCACCATCGTGGAGGTCGGCGACGGCATCGCGCAGATCTACGGCCTCTCCGGCGCGCTCGCATCGGAGCTCCTCGAGTTCCCCGGCGGCGTCATGGGCATGGCCTTCAACCTGGAGGAGGAGACCGTCGGCGCCCTGATCCTCGGCGACTACACCGAGCTCAAGGAAGGCGACCAGGTCAAGACCACCGGCCGGGTGGTCGAGGTGCCGGTGGGCGACGCGCTCATCGGGCGGGTCGTCAACCCGCTCGGCCAGCCGATCGACGGGAAGGGCGCCATCGAGACCAGCAAGACCCGGCCGGTGGAGCGGATCGCGCCGGGCGTCATCGTCCGCCAACCGGTCGACACCCCGGTCCAGACCGGGATCAAGGCCATCGACTCCATGATCCCCATCGGCCGCGGGCAGCGCGAGCTGATCATCGGCGACCGCCAGACCGGGAAGACGGCCATCGCCATCGACACCATCATCAACCAGCGCGGGCAGGACCTGATCTGCATCTACGTCGCCATCGGCCAGAAGCAGTCCACGGTCGCCCAGGTCGTGGCGAAGCTCGAGGAGCACGGCGCCATGGAGCACAGCATCGTGGTGGCCGCCTCCGCCTCGGATCCGGCGCCGCTGCAGTTCCTTGCCCCGTATGCCGGCGTCGCCATGGGCGAAGAGTTCCTGGACACCGGGCGCGACGCGCTCTGCGTGTACGACGACCTCTCGAAGCACGCCTGGGCCTACCGCCAGGTCTCGCTCCTGATGCGGCGCCCGCCGGGTCGCGAGGCATACCCGGGCGACATCTTCTACGCGCACTCCCGTCTGCTGGAGCGGGCTGCCCGCCTGAACGCCGAGAACGGTGGCGGCTCGCTCACCGCGCTGCCGGTCATCGAGACGCAGGCCGGTGACGTGTCGGCCTACATCCCGACCAACGTGATCAGCATCACCGACGGACAGATCTTCCTTCAGACCGACCTCTTCAACCAGGGCCAGCGGCCCGCGGTGAACGCCGGCATCAGCGTCAGCCGGGTGGGCGGCAACGCCCAGATCAAGGCCATGCGCCAGGTCGCCGGTCGCCTCCGCCTGGAGCTCGCCCAGTACCGCGAGCTCGCCGCGTTCGCCCAGTTCGCCTCGGATCTCGACAAGGCCACGCGCGACCAGCTGACCCGAGGCGACAAGCTGACCGCCATCCTCCGCCAGCCGCAGTTCGCCCCGGTCGCGGTGGAGCGCCAGGTCCTCATCATCTGGGCCGCCACCAACGGGTACCTCGACGACGTGGAGACGGCCCGCACGGGCGAGTTCGAGGAAGGGCTCAACCGGTTCTGCGACGCGGACTACCCCGATCTGCTGCCGGCGATCGCCAAGCAGAAGGCGCTCAACGACGAGCTCACCGAGCAGCTCCATGGCGTCCTGCGCAGGTTCCGGGAGCAGGAGGGCCACGGCAAGACCGATGCCGGCGCCGCGACGTCCGAGGCGGCGGCCAGCTCCGAGGGTGCCGACGGCGCCGAGACCGCGAAGCAGGCTTCGACAGGGGAGCAGCAGGACTAGCCCATGCCGAGCCTCAAGGAGATCCGCGGCCGGATCGGATCCATCCGCAACATCGCCCAGATCACCCGGGCGATGGAGATGATGGCCGCGTCCCGCATGAAGCGGGCGCAGGACGCCATCATCGCCGCCCGTCCCTACTCGGATCTCATGCGCGAGGCCCTGAGCCGGGTCTCGGCGGCGGCGAGCGAGGAGACCGATCCGCTGCTCGCGCGCCGTCCGGTCCGCCGCATCGGGCTGGTGGTGCTGACCACTGACCGCAGCCTGGCCGGAGCGCTCGACACGAACGTGGTTCGCGCCTCGCTGCGCTGGATCGCGGAACGAGTCGAGGCGACGGACGCGGACGGGGGCGAGCCGACCACGGTGGACGCGATCACCGTGGGTCGCAAGGGCCGGGACGGCCTGCGGCGCGCCGGGGTCCGGATCGCCGCGCACTTCACGAACCTGGGCGATCGCCCGGCCTTCAGCGACGTCACGCCCATTGCCAGGCTGGTGACCGAAGACTTCCTTGCCGGGAGCTACGACGAGATCGGGGTGGCGTACACGACCTTCATCAGCACCCTGAGCCAGGAGCCCAGGGTGCGGCGCATCCTTCCCGTCGTCTCGCCGACCATCGAGGAAGAGGAGCGGGTGGCGCACGACGACTACCTGTTCGAGCCGTCGCCGGAGCAGGTGCTCAACCAGCTGCTGCCGCACTATGTGGCCGTCGACCTCTACCGGGCCGTGCTGGAGCACAACGCGTCCGAGCAGTCGGCGCGCATGATCGCCATGCGCAACGCCACGGACAACGCGCACGAGCTGATAGACGACCTGACCCTGGTCTACAACAAGACCCGCCAGGCAACCATCACCCGCGAGATGATCGAGATCGCCTCCGGGGCGGAAGCCCTCGGCGGCTAGAAGGGAGCACGGAACAGACTCATGGCCACCGGCAAGGTGATCCAGATCACGGGACCCGTCATCGACGTCGAGTTCCCGGCGGGTGAGCTTCCCGCGATCTACAACGCCCTGGCGATCGAGCGTCCGGGCGGCCAGAAGGTGGAGGGAACCTCGACCCTCGTCGTCGAGGTGCAGCAGCACCTTGGCAACAACTGGGTCCGGGCCGTGGCCATGTCAACCACCGACGGTCTGTCACGCGGGCTCGACGCGGTCGACACCGGCTCGCCGATCCGCGTCCCGGTCGGCGAGGTCACCCTCGGGCGCGTCTTCGACGTTCTCGGCCACCCCATCGACGGCAAGGGCGCGGTCAAGGCCACGGAGACCCTGCCGATCCACCGCGAGCCGCCGGCCTTCGAGGACATGGTGACCGAGCTGGAGGTCTTCGAGACGGGGATCAAGGTCATCGACCTCATCGCGCCGTTCAAGCGTGGTGGCAAGGTGGGCGTCTTCGGCGGTGCCGGCGTCGGCAAGACGGTCATCATCCAGGAGCTGATCCGCAACATCGCCGCGGAGCACGGCGGCTACTCGGTCTTCGCCGGGGTGGGCGAGCGCTCCCGCGAGGGGAACGATCTCATCGGCGAGATGACCGAGTCGGGCGTCATCGACAAGACGGTGATGGTCTTCGGCCAGATGAACGAGCCCCCCGGTGTCCGTCTTCGCGTGGGGCTGACCGGGCTGACCATGGCGGAATATTTCCGCGATGTCGAGGGACAGGACGTCCTGCTCTTCATCGATAACATCTATCGCTATACCCTGGCCGGCATGGAGGTGTCGGCGCTGCTGGGCAGGATGCCTTCGGCAGTGGGCTATCAGCCCACACTGGCTACCGAGGTCGGCGAGCTGGAGGAGAGGATTACCTCGACCAAGAAGGGTTCCATCACCTCCTTCCAGGCGGTCTATGTCCCCGCCGATGATTACAC
>CAYVLM010000019.1:0-12901 GCA_964452225.1 uncultured Steroidobacteraceae bacterium
TGGTGTCGCCGGGCACCGCGGCGGAGGGAAAGACCATGGCCATCGAAACCATCGACAGCGGGCAACGGGCGCCGATTCCGCGTGCCGGCCGGATCCGTCGGTGCCGGGTCCGCCACGTCACCCTTCTCCCCGCCGGAGCCCGCAACGGCGCCAGGGTCCAGGTCGACTGCCTGCTGGCGGGTCGCGACCACCCCCTCCCCCTCGGCACCATGGACGAGGCGCGGGTGATCTGCAGGGCCTGCACCGCCACGAGCGTCTGGCGGGCGGACGAAGACTAGCCCCCGATCGGCTCGGCTCCCTGGAGAGCGGCCTCTAAGCCGAGTTCTGTCCCGGTCCGATGTCGCCATCGGTCCGGGGACGGCCATCCATCTGTGCGACCTACCCGAGGGCTGAGCGAGCAACCTGCTGCGGCGCGAACGCCGCCCTGCGCCCTCCTATTCGGTCTTGCTCCGGCTCGAGCTTGCCGCGTTTCACTCCTCGCCGCTCTCGCGGGTCGGCATCGTCACTGTGGCGCTGGTCCTCGCCTCACGGCGGACGGGCGTTACCCGCGAGCCTGCTCTGTGGAGCTCGGACTTTCCTCGGGCGCCGCCTTTCGGCACTCGCGCCCGCGGCCGTCCGGCCGCCTCCAGGGATATGCATTGTACCGCGCTCGAACACCCGTTCGTAATCGTCGCCTGGGACTGCTCAGGACATCCTCTTCTCATCGATGGCCACGTTGCTGAGGCGGTCGGCATCCTTGTTCAGCTCGCGCGGCACGTGACCCACGCTGTAGCCGTCGAGCTGGGCAAGCATGGCCATCACTCGGGCGTGGATCGGCTTGAGGTCTGCGTGCTTCACGCGGTAGGTCCCGGCGATCTGGCGCGCCACGAGCTGCGAGTCCATGCGCAGGTCCACGTGCGTGGCACCCAGGCGGAGCGCCTCGTGGAGCGCCGCCTCGACGGCGCTCCACTCCGCGTAGTTGTTGGTCCGCACGCCGAGGAAGGTCGCGAGCTCGGCCACGGTCTTGCCGGTATCGGCGTCGCGCAGGACCGCGCCCAGCCCCGACGGCCCGGGGTTGCCCCGGGCCGCGCCATCGGTGTGGATCAGGAGGCGAAGGGCGCGCGAGGCGTCAGCCACGCTGGCCCTGGATGGCCTGGGTCACCTCCAGGATGGCGCGCGTGATGTTGATCCCGCGCGGACAGGCCTCGACACAGTTGAAGACTGTACGGCAGCGCCAGACGCCGTCGGCGTCGGCCATCAGCTGGAGGCGCTCCTCGTGGGCGTGATCCCGCGTGTCGAAGATGAACCGGTGGGCGTTCACGATGGCCGCAGGGCCTATGTAGTCCGCGTTGGTCCAGAAGATCGGGCACCCGGTAGTGCACGCGCCGCAGGTGATGCAGCGGGAGGTGTCCTCGTACCTCGCCCGATCCGCCTGCGACTGGCGGCGCTCCTTGCCGTCGGAGGGAATCTCGTCGTTCACCAGGTACGGCATTGCCGCGCGGTACTTCTCCCAGAAGCCGGTGAGGTCCACGAGCAGGTCCTTCACGACCGGGAGTCCGCGGAGCGCCTCGACGGTGATCTTCGTGCCGGCGTCCTTGACCAGGTACTCGCAGGCCAGCCGGTTGCGCCCGTTGATCAGCATGGCGTCCGAGCCGCAGACGCCGTGCCCGCACGAGCGCCGGAAGGTGAGCGTCCCGTCCTGGTACCACTTCACCTGCTGGAGCAGGTCCAGGACCCGGTCGGACGGCTCGGCTGGGACCGTGTACTGCTCCCAGTGCGGCGCCCGGTCGAGCTCGGGGTTGAAGCGGCGGATGCGGAGCTTGACGTCCATCGGCTCAGTACACGCGCGGCTTCGGCTCGAACTTGGTGACGGTGACCGGCTTGTATCCGAGTCGCGGCTGGCCGCCGTCCGCGGCACGCCAGGCGAGGGAGTGGCGCAGCCAGTTCGTGTCGTCCCGCTCCGGGAAGTCCTCCCTCGCGTGCGCTCCCCGGCTCTCGGTCCGCGCCAGGGCCGAGGCGACGGTCGCCTCGGCGATGTCGAGCAGATAGCCGAGCTCGAGCGCCTCGACCAGGTCGAGGTTGTAGCGGCGGCCCTTGTCCTCAACGTGCAGGTTCCGGCCCCGCTCACGGAGGGCGGCGACCGTGTCGCGGGCATCGGTCAGCAGCTGTTCGGTGCGGAAGACGCCGCAGTTATCGAACATGATCTGCTGGAGCGCCTCGCGGATCGGCGCCGGACGCTCGCCCTCATCGGACGCCATGAGCCGCTCGACCTGGCCCTGCACACGGGACTCCGCCTCCGGGTCGACCGTGGCGGCCGGCGCGTCACGCACGTAGCGGGCCATCGCCATCCCCGCGCGCCGCCCGAAGACGAGCAGGTCGAGGAGCGAGTTGGTGCCCAGCCGGTTGCCACCGTGGACGCTGACGCAGGCGCACTCGCCCGCGGCGAAGAAGCCCGGTACCACCGCCTGCCTGCCGTCGGGGTCGAGCGCTCCGAGCACGCGCCCGTCGATGTCGGTCGGGATGCCGCCCATCGCGTAGTGGGCGGTGGGCTGGATGGGCACCAGGTCATGCAACGGGTCGAGCCCGAAGTAGGTCTTGATGAAGCCGGTCATGTCCGGCAGCTTCTTGTTCAGCACCTCGTCCCCGAGGTGGCGGACGTCGAGGTGAACGTAGTCCTTGCCCCCGATCCCCCGCCCCTCCGCGATCTCCAGGTAGATCGAGCGGCTGACCACGTCGCGGCTGGCCAGGTCCTTCATGGTCGGCGCATAGCGCTCCATGAACCGCTCGCCCTTGTCGTTGCGCAGCACGCCTCCCTCGCCGCGCATCGCCTCGGAGAGGAGGAAGCCGAGCCGGTACATCCCGGTCGGGTGGAACTGGTAGAACTCCAGGTCCTCGAGCGGCAGCCCCCGCCGGTAGGCAAGGGCCATCCCGTCGCCCGTGAGCGTGTGGGCATTGGTGGTGACCTTGAAGAGCTTCCCGTAGCCGCCGGTCGCGAAGAGCACGCCGCGCGCGCGGAAGACGTGGATCTCGGAGGTCGCCAGCTCCATGGCGACGACGCCGGCGACCGGGCCGTCGGGACCGTCCGGCATGAGCACGTCGAGCACCTGGAACTCGTCGAAGAACGTGATCTCGTGGCTGATGCACTGCTGGTACAGCGTGTACAGGATGGCGTGGCCGGTCCGGTCCGCGGCGAAGCAGCTGCGGCGGACCGGTGCCTCGCCGTAGTTGCGGCTGTGGCCGCCGAACCGGCGCTGGTCGATCAGGCCCTCGGGCGTGCGATCGAAGGGCATCCCCAGGTGCTCGAGGTTGATGATCGTTTCGACGGCATCGCGGCACATCACCTCGGCAGCGTCCTGGTCGACGAGGTAGTCGCCGCCCTTGACGGTGTCGAACCAGTGCCACTCCCAGTGGTCCTCCTCCGTGTTGCCAAGCGCCGCGCAGACGCCTCCCTGGGCCGCCCCGGTGTGCGAGCGCGAGGGGTAGAGCTTGCTGATCACCGCCACCCGGCCCTGCGCCCCGAGGTCGCGCTTCAGCTCGAGTGCGGCGTACAGGCCGGCGCCCCCGGCGCCCACGACGAGGGCGTCGAGCTCGTGGACGTTGAGGCCCCGGGGCGGATCGACGCGGATCGAGGGTGCCATCGGCCTAGAACGGCCCAAGGCCGGCGGGCGCCGTGTTCGGGTTGAACGCCACGATCACGAAGATGCCCAGCAGGAGCCAGACCAGGGTGAACGCCCCGAGGCCGATGATGAGGAAGCTCCGCCAGCTGCCCCGGTGGACGAAGTCGCCGATGACGATCCGCGCCCCGTTCACGCCGTGGACCATGGCGAGCAGGAGGAGCAGGAGGTCGTAGATCCGCCAGAACGGCGATCCCCAGCGGCTGGTAACGAAGGCGAAGTTGACCTGCTGCCCGGTCAGCTCGGTGACGACATGCATGATGATCATGTGGCCCAGCGCCAGGACGACCAGGATGAGGCCGCTGATCCGCATGAACCACCACATGAACCGCTCGAAGCCCGGGTTCACCGGCCGGGCCTGCGCCGCCCGCGAGGGGTTCGTGTCCGAGACGTAGATCGTCCGCTCGCGGCTCATGCGTGGCCCCACGGCATGTAGGGCGTGATCATGATCAGGCCCAGGGGAATCATGGCGACCACCGTCGACGTCACGACCGCGTACGTCAGCGTGCGGTAGTAGACGGTCAGGCGGGGCCAGAAGTCCATGACGATGACCCGCAGCCCGTTGAGCGAGTGGTACACGAGTGCGGCCATCAGCAGCACCTCGAAGAGCCGCATCGGCAAGTTGTCGTAGAGGGTCTGGGTCCAGTTGTAGACGACGGGGCCGAACGAGACGGTCGCGGTCTCCACGATGTGGAGGAAGAGGAAGATGACGACGCCGATCCCGGACAGCCGGTGGCCGAACCAGGCCAGCTGGGACCACGAGACGTGGTAGCGGAACATCGGCGCCTTGATCATCCCCTTCCGTAGTCTCTTGCCAGGTGCGCAGGCACCGGCGCGGTCTTGACGATGATGGGCAGTCCGATTCTAGCGCGAGGCCGGCGCGCTACGCCGCGCGAACGCGTGCAGCGACCGCCTCCCCGAACTCGCGTGTGCCCGCGCTGCCCCCGAGGTCGTACGTGACCGTGCGCCCCTCCGCGATCACCGCCCGAACCGCCGACTCCACGACATCGGCGGCCTCGATCTCGCCCAGGTGCCGCAGCATGAGGGCGCCGGAGAGGATGAGCGCCGTGGGGTTGGCCTTGTTCTGGCCCGCGTACTTGGGGGCCGACCCATGGACCGGCTCGAAGACGGCCGCGCGCTCTCCGATGTTGGCCCCCGGCGCCACGCCCAGCCCTCCGACCAGTCCGGCGCACAGGTCGCTCACGATGTCCCCGTACAGGTTCGGCAGCACCATCACGTCGTACAGCTCCGGCTTCTGCACCAGCTGCATGCACATGTTGTCGACGATCCGGTCCTCGAAGGCGACACGCCCCTCGTAGTCGGCCGCCACCTGCTGGCAGCTCTCCAGGAAGAGGCCGTCTGACAGCTTCATGATGTTCGCCTTGTGGACCGCGGTGACCTTCGAGCGCCCGTTGCGGACGGCGTACTCGAAGGCGTAGCGCGCGATGCGCTGGCTCGCCGCACGGGTGATGATCTTGATGCTCTCTGCGGCATCGGCCCCCACCCGATGCTCGATCCCGGCGTACAGATCTTCCGTGTTCTCCCGCACGATGACGAGGTCCACGTCCTCGTAGCGGGTCGTGACCCCCTTCATGCTCCGGGCGGGCCGGACGTTGGCGTACAGCTCGAGCGCCTGGCGCAGGCCCACGTTGACGCTCCGGAATCCGGAGCCGACCGGGGTGGTGATCGGCCCCTTGATCGCGACGCCGGTGCGCCGGATGCTCTCGAGGACGCGTTCGGGGAGCGGGGTTCCTTCCGTCGCGAGGGTGGCCTCACCGGCGCTCTGGACGTCCCAGTCGAATCCGATGCCGGTCGCCTCCAGCACGATGCGCCCGGCCTCCGACAGCTCCGGACCGATCCCGTCGCCGGGAATGAGAGTGACGGCGTAGCTCACGTGGTGCTGTTCCTCTTGCGTCGTGCTGCGTCGATCACAGCGTCGACGTGGCGGCCGCAGTGTACGCGCAGCGACCCGGCTCCCGCCGCGCGCCAGGGCCAATGGGCGCTGCCGGTACAATCGAACCGACCCGCCCTCGACGCCGTTCCCCATGGCGTGCCCTGCGTCGGCGCGCCCGGTGCACGGCCGATTGACCGTCAGACAGGAGAGTTGATGAAGCTCCAGGAGTATCGGTCCAAGGAGATCCTCGAGCGGCACGGCGTTCCGCTCCTCGCCGGCGAGACCGCGGCGACCCCTGGCGCGGCGCGCGAGGCCGCCGAACGCATCGGGGGGCCCGTGGTGGTGAAGGCCCAGGTGCTCGTGGGAGGCCGGGGCAAGGCCGGTGGCGTGAAGCTGGCGGCGACCCCGGCGGAGGCGGAGGCACGGGCCGCCGAGATCCTCGGCATGGAGATCAAGGGGATCACCGTCCGCACCGTCCTCATCGCGCCCGCCGCCGAGATCGCCAGGGAGTACTACCTCGGGCTCATCCTGGACCGGGCGGCACGGGCGATCACGGTCATCGCCAGCGCCGAGGGCGGAGTCGAGATCGAGGAGACGGCCCGCACCAACCCCGATGCCATCCTCCGCCTCCCGCTGCATCCGCTCGTGGGCCTCCAGGAGCATGACATCCGCCGGGCCTTCTACTTCCTCGGCATCGCCGGTGACCTGCGCGGCGACTTCCGCGCGGTGCTCCGCGGGCTCCATGACGCCTTCGTCGGAGCCGATGCCGACCTGGCCGAGATCAACCCGCTGGTGGTGACGACCGATGGCCGCCTGCTGGCCCTGGACGCCAAGATCGTGCTCGACGACTCGGCGCTCCCCCGCCACCCGGACCTGGAGGCGATGCGCGACCTGAACGAGGAGGAGCCCTCCGAGATCGCGGCGCGTGAGGCGGGCATCAACTTCATCAAGCTCGACGGCTCGATTGGCTGCATGGTCAACGGTGCGGGCCTGGCGATGACCACCATGGACCTCGTCAAGCTCGCCGGCGGCGAGCCGGCAAACTTCCTGGACATCGGTGGCGGCGCCAAGGCGGACAAGGTCTCGGCGGCGTTTCGGATCATCCTCGACGATCCGAACGTGAAGGCCATCCTGATCAACATCTTCGGCGGCATCACGCGGGGGGACGAGGTCGCCCGCGGGATCGTGGAGGCCCGGCGGGCGCTGACCCGCGAGGTGCCGATGGTGGTGCGCATCGTCGGCACCAACGCCGAGGAGGCGAAGCCGATCCTGGCCGAGGCGAAGCTGATCACCGCGGACTCGCTCGACGACGCTGCCGCAAAGGCGGTCGCCGTCGCCGGCGCGGCCGTTCCGGGAGGTGCGGCATGAGCATCCTGGTCGATCGCTCCACGCGGCTGGTCGTCTCAGGGATCACGGGTCGGGAGGGTGACTTCCACTCCCGAGCCATGCTCGAGTTCGGCACGAACATCGTCGCCGGCATGACGCCAGGCAAGGGCGGCCAGACCGCGCTCGACGGTCGCGTGCCGGTCTTCGACACGGTGGCCGACGCCGTTCGCGAGACCGGCGCCAACGCCAGCTGCATCTTCGTCCCCGCCGCCGGTGCGCCTGACGCCATCCTCGAGTCCGCCGACGCCGGGGTCGACGTCGTGGTCTGCATCACCGAGAACATCCCCGCCCTGGACATGCTCCGCGTCTACCACGTCCTCCGGGAGCGGAAGGCGCGGCTGATCGGGCCCAACTGCCCGGGCCTGACCAGCGTCGGCGAGGGCGCCAAGGTGGGGATCATCCCCAACGACATCCACCGGCCCGGGTCGGTGGGCCTGGTGAGCCGCTCGGGGACGCTCACGTACGAGGTGGTGCAGGCCATGACCGATGCCGGCATGGGCCAGTCGACCTGCGTCGGCATCGGCGGCGACCCGATCGTGGGGAGCAGCTTCATCGACATCCTGGACCTCTTCAACCGGGACCCCGAGACCGAGGCGATCGTGATGATCGGCGAGATCGGCGGCGAGGAGGAGGAGAAGGCGGCGGCCTTCGTCGCCCGCGAGGTGCGCAAGCCGATGGCGGCCTTCATCGCCGGTCGCACGGCGCCGCCCGGACGACGCATGGGCCACGCCGGGGCGATCATCTCGGGTGGCTCGGGAACCGCCGAGTCCAAGCGCCAGGCGCTCGAGGCGGCGGGCATTGCCGTGGCGGACTCGCCGTCGCACATTCCGCAGCTGCTCCGCGCCGCCGGGGTTCGCGGCTAGCTAGCCACGCTCGAGCAGCTCCCAGAGGACGCCGTTCAACGTCCGCGGGTGGACGAATGCGACCTCCCCGTCCGCCCCGGGGCGCGGCATCGCATCGATGAGCTCCGCCTCCGCGGAGGCGAGCGCGGCCAGGTCGCCGGGCAGGTCGTCGCTGCGCAGGCATACGTGATGGAGCCCCTCTCCGCGCGCGGCAAGGTAGCGCGCCACTCCACTGTCCGGATCGACCGGCTCGATCAGCTCGATTCGGGCGGCGGGATCGGGGCCGGTCGCCAGGAAGACGAGCCGCACCCCCTGCCTCTCCATGAGGCGGGGCTCACCGATCGGCTCCAGGCCGAACAGCGCCCGGTAGCGAGGCATGGACTCCTGCAGCGAGCGGACGACGACCGCCACGTGGTCGATCGGACCCAGCACGGTGCTCATCCGCGGTGCTCGCCCCACACGGCGCGCAGCGCGCCGGCGACCTCCCCGAGGGTCACGTTCGCCTCCACGCAGGCACGGATCCGGGGCAGCAGGTTCTCCGTGCCCCCTGCCGCCTCGCCGAGCCGTGCCATCGCCTCCGCGGCCAGGTTGGCGTCCCGGGCGGCGCGCACCTCCCTCGTCCGGGCGACCTGTCGGCGTTCGGCCTCCAGGTCGATCCGCTGTGGCTGGGGCCGCTGGGCGTCGCCCTCGACGAACGCGTTCACCCCCACGATGACCTGCTCCCCGGTCTCGACCGCGCGCTGGAACGCGTACGCCGCGTCGGCGATCTTCCCCTGCTGGTAGCCGGCCGCCAGCGCGGCCAGGGTGCCGCCCTGCTCCTCGATGGCGGCCAGCTCGGCACGGATCCGCTCCTCGAGCTCGTTGGTCAGCGCCTCCAGGTAGTACGACCCCCCGAGCGGGTCCCCGGGCGCCGCCATCCCGGACTCGTAGGCCAACACTTGTTGTGTTCGAAGGGCCAGGCGAGCCGTGTCGGGCGTGGGGAGGCCGAGCGCCTCGTCGAGCGCGTTGGTGTGCAGGCTCTGCGCCCCGCCCAGGACCGCGGCAAGGGCCTGCACCGTGGTGCGCACGACGTTGACGTCAGGCTGCTGGGCGGTCAGGGTCGATCCGCCGGTCTGGACGTGGAAGCGCATCGTCATGGAGCGCGGGTCGCGGGCCCCGTAGCGGTCCCGGGCGATGGTGGCCCACACGCGCCGGGCGACGCGGAACTTGGCGACCTCCTCGAGCAGGTCGTTGTGCGCGGCGAAGAAGAACGAGAGCCGGGGCGCGAACTCGTCGAAGGCGAGCCCGGCGACCAGCGCCGCGTCAACGTAGGCCACGGCGTTGGCAATGGTGAACGCGACCTCCTGCGCCGCGGTGGCGCCGGCCTCCCGCATGTGGTAGCCGCTGATGCTGATGGTGTTGAAGGACGGCAGCTCGGCGCGGCAGTAGGCGAACGTGTCGGTCACCAGCCGCATCGAGGGCCCGGGCGGGAAGATGTAGGTCCCGCGCGCGATGTACTCCTTCAGGATGTCGTTCTGGATCGTCCCCCGCAGCGAGGCGGGATCCACGCCGTGGCGGCGTCCGACGGTCTCGTAGAGCGCCAGCAGGATGGCAGCCGTGGCGTTGATCGTCATCGAGGTGCTCACCCGGTCGAGCCCGATGCCGTCGAAGAGCAGCTCCACGTCGGCGACCGAGTCGATGGGCACGCCGACGCGGCCCACCTCGCCGGCCGCAATCGGATCGTCGCTGTCGTAGCCGATCTGGGTTGGCAGGTCGAAGGCGACCGAAAGGCCGGTCTGCCCGGATGAGAGCAGGTAGCGGAAGCGGCGGTTCGTCTCCTCGGCCGAGCCAAAGCCCGCGTACTGGCGCATGGTCCAGGCTCGTCCCCGGTAGCCGTCGCCGCGGATGCCCCGCGTGAACGGGAAGGCGCCCGGCTTCGCCGCCTCGGCCGGCGAGGAGGCGGCCGGCATGTAGTGGTTGGCCACCTCGATGCCGGAGCTCGTGCGATCGTGCCGAGGCGGCGGTGGCTGGTCGCTCATCAGGCGCCGATTGTACCGACGGCGCAGCCGTGGCAGACTCGTGGCGCCCCCGCCCCGTCGCCATCGGAGAGGATTCGTTCGTGCCTGCAGCTGCCTTCGGCGTGCTCGCCGTCTTCACCACCGCCGCCATCGCCGCCGGCCTCCTGGCCTGGTGGCTGCTCGGCACGCGGATGCCGCTCGGCCCGCTGCTGCCGATCCTCGCTGCGTTCGGCGCGCTCTACGTGTCCGGGCATCGGCTCCACCTCGAGCTGGGGCCGACCACCGAGCTGTTCGGCTTCCAGGTGGCTCTCCTCTTCGACCTGGCGCTGGCGCTGGTGGTGGCCTTCGGGGTCGCGGCGCTGCTCCGCCTGGCGTCGGGTCCACGGCCCTGAGGCGGGCGGCTACTCGATCCTGACCAGGAGCTGGCCCGTGGCGACCGCCTGGCCGGCAGCCACCGCCACGCGGGTCACTCTCCCGGCTCGGGGGGCGCGCACCTCGTTCTGCATCTTCATTGCCTCGAGGGTGAGGAGCGGCTGGTCCTCCACCACCTCGGTCCCCTCGGTGACCTCCAGCGTCACCACGAGGCCCGGCAGGGTGGCCTTGACCTCGGTCGGCCCGGCGTGCGTGCCGGACGCCGCCTCGGCCTGGGCCAGGGTCCGCTCGCGCCAGCTCCGCACCGTGACCCCGATCCGACGGCCCCGCAGCGTCACCCACCACTCCTCGCCGGCTCCCTCGACGACGGCGGTGATCACCGTGGTTCCGTCTGTCAGCCGGACCGCGCCAGTCGCCGGCTCGAGCCAGGTGAGCCGCCACCCGGTCGCCGCGTCGACCTCGACTCCGTTGATCGAGGCCCGGTAGCCGGTCATTCCCCCACCGCCTCGCGCCGGGCAAGGCGCCCCCACGCCGAGTCGCCCCGGGCCCAGTCCGATGGCGGCCGATGGTCCACGCTGGACGCCGGCTTCGCTTCGCGTCCCTCGATCGCGGCGAACGCCGCCAGCGCGACCTCCTCCCGCCCCAGCTCCGGACCCTCCCCCCAGGACTCGGTGATGAGCCCGGTGTGGTAGTCCCCCGTCGCGAACCCCGGATGGTCGACCAGCCAGCGGTGGAAGCCCAGGTCGGTCTGCAGCCCGCCGACCACCATCTCGTCGAGCGCGCGCCGCAGCCGGGCCACCGCCGCCGGACGGTCGGCGGCATGGACCATTACCTTGGCGAGCAGCGGGTCGTACTCCGGCGTCAGCTCCAGGCCCGGCTTCACGGCGGCGTCGACGCGCACGCCGGGCCCCTGCGGCAGCCGCCAGGCGGTCACGGCGCCCCCCACCGGGCGGAAGCCCGCATAGGGATCCTCGGCATAGACGCGGGCCTCGATGGCGTGGCCGCGCGGCTCCACATCGAGCAGGTCAGGGGGCAGCGGCTCCCCGGCCGCGATCCGGATCTGCCACGCCACGAGGTCGATCCCGGTGGCCAGCTCCGTGACACCGTGCTCGACCTGCAGCCGGGTGTTCATCTCCAGGAAGTAGTGGTTGCCGTCCGCGTCGAGGAGGAATTCGACCGTGGCGGCGTTGCTGAACTCGACGGTCCCGGCCACCCGGCGCGCGCTCTCGAAGAGAGCGGCCCGGATGGCGGGCGTGACCGCCGGCGACGGCGTCTCCTCGATGAGCTTCTGGTGCCGGCGCTGGATCGAGCAGTCGCGCTCCCCCAGGCAGGCCAGCGCCCCGTGGCGATCGCCGAGCAGCTGAACCTCGACGTGGCGGGCCGGGCTGATGAGGCGTTCCAGGTACAGGGTTCCGTCGCCGAATGCCGCCGCCGCCTCCCGGCTCGCCGATGGAACCAGCTCGGCCAGCTGCGCCGGATCGTCGACGCGCCGCATCCCTCGACCGCCCCCGCCCGCGGCCGCCTTCAGCATGGCCGGGAAGCCGACCGAGGCCAGGTCCGGATCGTCGTCTCCCCCGAGGGCGACCACCAGGCCGGGGACGATGGGCACCCCGGCGGCCACCACCGACCGGCGGGCGGCAAGCTTGTTGCCGAGCGCCTCCTGCGTCGCCGGCGGTGGCCCAATCCAGACCAGCCCGGCCTCGAGCACCGCGCGCGCGAACGCGGCGTTCTCGGAGAGGAAGCCATAGCCAGGGTGGACCGCCTCCGCTCCGCTCTCGAGCGCCGCGGCCACCACCGCGCCGATGTTGAGGTACGACTCGGACGCCTGCCGCGGTCCCACCCCGACGGCCCGGTCGGCCATCTCGACATGGAGCGCGGTGGCGTCCACGTCTGAGTGGATCGCGACGCTTTCGATGCCCAGCTCGCGGCAGGCGCGGATGATGCGGATCGCGATCTCCCCGCGATTCGCGACGAGGAGCCGGCGGAACGGCGGCGCCACCGCCTCAGCCCGGACCGATGCTGTCTTTGCGCACGGACACCATCGGCGCTACAGGGGGATGTTGCCGTGCTTCTTGCGCGGGAGCGACTGGCGCTTGCCCTCCAGCATGGCCAGCCCGGCAGCCAGGCGCGCGCGCGTCTCCGACGGCGCGATCACCTCGTCGACGTAGCCGCGCGCCGCGGCGACGTAGGGGTTCGCGAACCGCTCCTCGTACTCCGCGACGAGCCGGGCCCGCTCCGAAGACGGATCGGTGGCCGACTCCATCCGGTCGCGAAAGATGATGTTGACCGCGCCCTCCACGCCCATCACGGCGATCTCCGCGGTCGGCCAGGCGAAGTTCAGGTCGCCGCGCACGTGCTTGCTGCTCATGACGTCGTAGGCACCGCCGTACGCCTTGCGCGTGATGACCGTCAGCTTGGGCACCGTCGCCTCGCAGTACGCGTAGAGGAGCTTGGCCCCGTGCCGGATGATCCCGTGGTGCTCCTGGTCGACCCCCGGCAGGAAGCCCGGGACGTCGACCAGGGTGACGAGCGGCACGTTGAACGCGTCGCAGGTGCGGACGAAACGGCCGGCCTTGTCCGAGGCGTCAATGTCGAGCACCCCGGCCAGCACCTCCGGCTGCTGCGCCACGACACCGACGCTCCGCCCCTCGATGCGGGCGAAGCCGCAGATGATGTTGCGGGCGAAGTGGGCGTGGACCTCGAGGAACGAGCCGGCATCGACGATCCCGCCGATCACCGTGTGCATGTCGTACGATC
>CAYVLM010000020.1:0-12798 GCA_964452225.1 uncultured Steroidobacteraceae bacterium
GCCGCCGTACAGGAGCGGGTTCTCGCGGAACTTGACCGGCAGGTCGATGGCCCGCAGCGCACGGGCCCGCAGGCGCTGCGCGGTCTCCTCGATCGCGGCGCGCTGGGCCTCAACGGTCAATCGCGATTCAGCAAGCGTCTGGCCAGGCCCTTCGCCCATGCCACGTCCTCCTTGACGGATGCGATCGTCTCCTCCGGCCGGCCTATCCGAATTCGTCGTACGCCCGACCAGGCCAGCAGGCCCGCGAGGGCCACCAGGACGATCACCAGCAGCAGCGCCACGAGCCAGCCGGGCAGCCCTGTCAGGGCGGCAACTCCCAGGATCACGAAGATCACCAGGGCGACGAGCGCCAGGATCACCAGCGCGACCCCGATGGCAATGCGGATGATGCCGGAGAGGCTGTCGGAGGCCATCCCGGCGATCTCCTGGCGCGCGCGGCCCGCCTCGAGACGCCCGAGGTCGACGAAACCGCGCACGAGCTGCCGGGCCAGGCCGATCAGGCTCTCGCGCGGGGGTTCGTTCTCCATTCCACCTCCTGGGCGCAACCCGGTCGCCGATTCTACCAGCGGGACCGGCCGATGCCCCGGACCAGGGGGCCCTGACTCGCAGGGCCGTTCTGCCCTAGACTTCGCCGCCCGTCGCCGGGCGGCGCACGAGCGACCCTGGCCCGCGTCCACGAGTTGACCGACTCTCGCGCGTGGGGCATCATCCCCTCGGGCGACTAGCTCAATTGGCAGAGCAAGAGACTCTTAATCTCTGGGTTCAGGGTTCGAGTCCCTGGTCGCTCACCAAGCTCGCCGACGTCACGCCAGCCCGGCCCGGGCTGGCGTTTCCACGCCGCACCGAGCAGGGTGCGAAGCACGCCCCGTCAGCAGCGAGGTCCGAGGTTGCCGACCGTTCCGATCGAGCGTCGCACGCTGGACAACGGGCTGCGCGTCGTCCTCTCGCCCGACGACCGGGCCCCGATCGTTGCGGTGAACCTCTGGTACGACGTCGGCAGCAAGCACGAGCAGCCCGGGAAGACCGGGTTCGCCCACCTCTTCGAGCACATGATGTTCCAGGGCTCGGCCCAGGTGGACAAGGGCGAGCATCACGCCCTCGTGCAGGGCGCCGGCGGCACGCTGAACGCCAGCACCTGGCTCGATCGCACCAACTACTTCGAGACCCTCCCCAGCCACGAGCTCGAGCTCGCGCTCTGGCTGGAGGCAGACCGGCTGGCGAACCTCCTGCCGGCCATGACCCAGGAGAAGCTCGACAACCAGCGGGACGTGGTGAAGAACGAACGACGCTGGGCCGTCGACAACCAGCCGTACGGCTCCTGGGACGAGCGCCTGCAGCGCCTGATCTTCCCCGACTGGCATCCCTACCACCACTCGACGATCGGCTCCATGGAGGACCTCTCCGCGGCCTCCCTCGAGGACGTCAGCCGCTTCTTCGCGACGTACTACCGGCCGAACAACGCGGTCCTCTCGATCGTGGGCGACTTCGAGCCCGATGCCGCCATGGCCATGGTGGACCGCCACTTCGGACCGATCCCGGCCAATCCCGACCTTCCCGCCCCTCCGGAGACCAGGCTCGACCCGCTGCCGATGGACGCGGAGGTGCGGGAGCTGGTGACCGAGCCGGCGCCGCTCCCCCGCGTCTACATCGCATACCGCATCCCGGTCCTCGGGACCCCGGCCCACGACGCCGCCGAGGTCGCCGCCGACCTGCTCGGGGCCGGCCGCGCCAGCCGGTTCTACGGGCGGCTCGTCCGGGAGACGCAGGTCGCGCAGGATGCGGTCGTGTTCCCCTTCCCGATCGTGGGTGGGGCGGCGATCCTGGCGGCCTGGGCCACCGCCAGCCCCGGCGTGGAGCACGAGCGGCTGGAAGCGGCCCTGCTCGACGAGATCGCGCGCCTGGCGGCGGAGGGCCCCACCGCCGAAGAGCTGTCCCGGGTTCGCAACCTCCATCGCTCCGGGTCGGCGTCTGCGCTGGAGCGAATCTCGGAGCGGGCCGACCGGCTCTCGATGTACACGTGCCTCTTCGACGAGCCACAGCGCATCAACAGCGAGGTGGAGCGGTACGCGGCGATCGGCGCGGCCGAGGTCCGTGCGCTGCTCGCGACCTTCGCCGTCGAGCACAATCGGGTCGTGCTGACCTACGTCCCTGCCGGAGACGGCGCGGCAACGGGTGAGGGCGCGACCGGGGAGACGGCCGCGTGAGGCGGGCGAGCAGCCTGCGGCCGGCGCCCACGACCCCGAGGCCGTACCACTTCCCGGCGTTCTCGCGGCAGCGGCTGTCGAACGGGCTCACGGTGTGGGTGGTTCCGCTTCCCGAGCGCCAGCTGGTCAACGTCCATCTCCTCTTCGACGCCGGGGCGGCGGCCGAGGCAGAGGAGCGAGCCGGCGTGGCGGCCCTCACCGCACACCTGCTCGTCACCGGGACCCGGAGTCTCGATGCCGCCGCCTTCGCAGAGGCCACCGAGCGACTCGGCATCGAGGTGAGCAGCGAGTCGGGCTGGGACTCGACCCGCGCCGCCTTCCAGGCGCTGCCGGAGTTCTTCGACGACGGGCTCGCGCTGCTGGCCGAGATGGTCCGCGATCCGCGCTTCGACCCCGCCGAGTTCGAGCGCCTCAAGGCGGAGCGCCTGGCAGAGATCATGCAGTCCCGTGCCGAGCCGGGCCGCCTCGCCGACGAGATGTTCCTGCGCACCCTCTACACGGAGCGGAGCCCCTACCGACGACCGAGCGCCGGGACGCCGCAATCGGTCTCCGCCATCACCCCGGAGGATGTCCGCGCGCATCACGGCAGGCACATCCTGCCCGGCACCGCACACCTGATCGTCGCCGGCGCCATCGGCCCCGAACGGGCCGTCCGCGCCGCGGAGCAGCGCCTCGGCGACTGGAGCGGCGCGGGACCGGGCCACCGCGAGGTGACGGCGGAGCCGATGGGCGGCCGGCGGGTCGCGCTCGTCGACCGGCCGGGATCGGTCCAGAGCGAGCTGCGGGTCGGTCTCCCCGGGATCAGCCGCTCGGATCCGCGGTACTTCAGCGCCTCGGTCATGGCCGCCATGCTGGGGGGCGTCTTCAACAGCCGTCTCCAGCATCGCCTTCGCGAGGAGCTCGGCTACACGTACGGCGCGCACGCCTGGCTCGACGTGCGCCGGGCTGCCGGCCCCTTCACGGCACGGAGCGCGGTGGAGACCGACGTGACGGCGCCGGCGCTCACGGAGCTGCTTGCCCAGCTGGACCGCGTCCGGGCCGAGGATGCATCGGAGGGCGAGCTGCGCGAGGTGAAGGACTTCCTGGTCGGGGTCTTCCCGCTGCGGTTCGAGACCACCGGTGGCATTGCGGCGGCCATCGAGCCGCTCGCGGTCTACGGCCTGCCGGACGACTACTGGCAAACCTACCGGGCCAACCTCGAGGCTGTGACCGTCGCCCAGGTGCGCGCTGCCGCGGAGGAGATCCTGCTCCACGACCAGTTCCTCAGCCTGGTCGTGGGCGACGCGAGCCGCGTCCGCGGGGCCCTGGAGGCGACCGGCATCGGGCCGCTTCAGCTGGTCGACGTCGCCTGAGCGGTCCCCTTACCGTCGGCCGGCGGCCTGCTCCGCCGCCCCGGACCCGCCGACCTCGCTGATGGCACGGAGAAGCCTCTCGTTCTCGGCCGGGGTGCGCGCCGTGATCCTGATCCACTCGGCCAGCGATGAGGCCGGCTCATAGCCGCGAACGACCAGGCCGCGCCGCAGCAGGGCCTCGGCGTAGGCCGGCGCACGTCCGCCCGGGGGCCTGGCCAGCACGAAGTTGGTGACCGACGGCAGGACCCGCCACCCGTACTCGGCGAGCCGCTCGCCGATCCTCCGTCGCTCGGTGACGACCAGCCGCCGGCGCTCGACGGCGGCATCCGTGTCGCCGAGCGCTGCGAGCGCCAGCGTCTCCGTGTGGGATCCAACCGCAAGGGGCAGCCGCTCCGCATCGGCTCGCGCGGCGAGCCAGGCGGGCACGACAAGATAGCCGATGCGGGCTCCGGCGAGCCCGTAGGCCTTGGCCATCGACCGGAGGACGAGCAGGTTCGGCAGCCGCTCCTGGAGGGTCAGCGCGCTCAGGGTGCCGACGGGTCGCCCGAGCTCGGCGGCGGCGAACTCCAGGTAGGCCTCGTCCACCGCGACCGCGGCGTCCACCCGCGAGGCGATCGCTTCCACCTCCGCGAGCGCGAAGGCGTCGCCGGTCGGGTTGTTCGGCGTGCAGAGCCAGACCAGCCGCGCCCCGCTCCGGGCGACGTCGGCCACGATGCGACCCGGGTCCTGGCGCAGCCCCGGCTCGGTGCGCTCGATCCCGACCACGGTGGCACCCACCAGCCCGGCCTCGATCGAGAACATGCCGAAGGTGGGAGTCGGCACGGCCACCGCGTCGCCCTCGCCGGCGAAGAGCCGGGTGACGAGCCGGATCAGCTCGTCTGCGCCTGCGCCGATGACGACGCGGGCCGGGTCGACCCCGAGATGGTCGCCAAGGGAAGCTCGCAGCGCGCGGTACTGCTGGTCTCCGTACTCCACCGCGCGGCCCGGGTCGTACCCCGCGTGGGCCGCAGCGACGGCCGGCAGCGGCCCACCCCCCAGGGTGTTCATGTCGAAGCGCACGATCGCACCCGGCTCCAGGCCGGCTGCCTCGGCGACCTCCTCGTCGGACGCCTCCGTGGGATACGCGTCGGGGTCGCGGGCCCGCCGGAGCAGGCGGCGCGGGTCGCCGGTCACGACGCGGATGCCTGGGTGGACGGGAGCGCCGCCCGGCGCCGCCGGGCCCGCGTGAGCCGCTGCCGGGCAGCCGCCAGACGACGCGTCGGGTCGCCACGGATCATCCGGGGGGCCAGCGCCTCGGGATGCTCGCCGCGCGCGATCTCGGCCAGCAGGACGGACGCGCGGTCCAGCTGCCCGGCCTCGGTGAGCAGCTGCACGACGCTGAACCAGCGGCCCGGCTCGCGGATCGGCATGGACACGGCGCGCTCGACGAGCTCTGCGGCGCGACCCTCGTGCCCGGCACGGCGGTGGGCCGTCACCGCGGCGCGCACGTCGGCAACCGAGGGCTCGCTGCCGAGCGCCTCGAGGAAGTTCAGGAGCAGCTCCGCGTTCTCCGCGCGCTCGTCCGGGCGCCCCCGCCGCACGCGGGCTTCGCGGAACTCGCCGAGGAGCGCGCGGATCTCGCGCTCGACCCAGCGGCGCTGCGGGCTGCCGGAGGGCCACCGCTCGCCCATGCGCTGGAAGAACGAGGCGCCGCGCAGGTACATCCCCGCCGAGAGGTAGGCGTCGCGGAGCCCGGCGCCGACCATCGTGTCGAACGATGCCTCGAGCTCGACCAGGCGCTCCAGGGCGCCGATCCAGTCGTCGACGCGGTTCCGCTCGCGATAGTGCCGCGCGGCGTACCGCAGCCAGTACCGCTCATCGTGCTCGCGCCAGTCCTCCCCGGCGACATGGTGCTCGATGATCCATCGATCCTGGGCGGTCGGCCCCTGGATCCAGACCTCCACCGGGATCCGGAAGCCGGCCACGTTCCGCCACTGCGGCTGGTGCCAGCGGCTGGGCGGGATCGGCTCGAGGACGACCCGGCGCGGACGAGGCGACGGCCGGACGCCCGCGTCGAGCGGCCAGTCCAGCGTGGCGGCCGTGCCCCGCTGCAGCGCGCGGTCGTAGTGCAGGCGTCGCAGCGGGTCGCGGAGCTCGGCCCAGGCACGGTTGAGGATGGCGGTCCTGCGGGTGGCGAGCTCCGAGCTCGAGGATCGGTCCGGATGGTGGCGGAGCACGGCGTCACGGAAGGCCGACCGCAGCTCACCGACGGTGGCCGACGGCTCGGCGCCCAGCACCGCGTAGTAGTCGCGAGCCTCGGTCAGGACCCCTGACGTGGCCTGGTCGGAGCGCATCCCGTGGAGTCTAGCCTCCCACCCCGCCCATGCCCAAGCCGCTATGCTGCCCGCCATGGTCGCGACGGCCTCCCGAGCGGGCCACCTGCTCCTCATCGGCGGCGCCGAGGACAAGCTGCGTCAGCGCCAGATCCTCACCCGCTTCGTGAGCCTGGCCGGGGGCAGGCGCGCCGTCATCGCCATCATCGGCACCGCCTCGGCGCTCGGGGAGGAGGCCACCGAGCTCTACCGCTCGCTCTTCGCGGCCATGGGAGTCCGGGACGTGCGGGGCCTTCGCCCGCTGACCCGGGAGGAGGCAAACGACGAGCGGCTCGTCCACCTCCTCGACGACGCGACCGGGGTCTTCCTGACGGGCGGCAACCAGCTCCGGCTCGCGACCGTGGTGGGCGGTACGCTGCTCGGCCAGGCGATCGTGGAGCGGCACGAGCAGGGAGCGCTGGTCGCGGGCACGAGCGCCGGTGCATCGGCCCTCAGCAGCCACATGGTCGCCTTCGGCACGCCGGGGGCCACGCCGAAGCAGCGCATGACGCAGATGAGCGCGGGGCTGGGCCTGCTGCCGGGGGTCATCATCGACCAGCACTTCGAGCAGCGGAACCGAATCGGCCGGCTGCTGGCCCTGGTTGCCCAGTCGCCCGCGTTGCTCGGCATCGGCCTCGACGAGGACACGGCGGCCGTGGTGCCGCCGTCGGGCATCCTCGAGGTGATCGGCAAGGGCTCGGTGACGATCCTCGATCCGGCGCATCTGCAGACCGATGCGTACGAGGTCAAGCGCCATCGGCCCATCATGGTGTCGGGGGTGGTGCTCCACTCGCTTCCATCGGGGTACCGGTTCGATCTGCGCCGCCGACGTCTCCGGGCGCCGCTTCACGCCGTCGGCAGCCAGCCGGACGCCACCGGGATGGCGGCCGCCGGGCGCCAGGCCCGGGACCTCATCCGCCGCATCGCCAGCGAGGGAGCCGACAGTGACGCACCGGAGCGGGCGCGCCGACGCACGGTTCGGGCCGGCCGTCGCACGGGCAGGGCGAGCGAGTGACCGCGAGCACGGGTCGGCGTCGAAGGGCAGCAGGGCGGGGCCGTGCCACTGCCGAATCGGGCCGGCCGCGGGGCACGCTGCGCATCGTGGAGACGCGGGTCTACCGCGGCCCGAACTACTGGAGCTACGAGCCGGCCATCAAGCTCCTCGTCGACCTCGGCGTCCTCGAGGACTTCCCCTCCAACACCATCCCGGGGTTCGTGGACGGCCTTCTCGAGCTCCTGCCCGGGGTCGGCCTTCACTCGTGCTCCACGGGCAGGTCCGGTGGGTTCGAGAAGCGACTGCGCGAGGGAACCTGGGCCGGCCACGTCGCGGAGCACGTCGCCCTGCAGCTGCAGCGCAACGCCGGCACGGAGGTCGGCCGCGGCAAGACCCGCAGCGCGGGAGCGCGCGGCCGGTACCACGTCGTCTACGCCTACGCGGAGGAGAGCGTGGGGCTGGCGGCCGGGCGCCTGGCGGTGCGCCTGGTCAACCACCTCGTCGAGCCCGATGCCGACTTCGACTTCGGTGCCGAGTTCGAGCAGCTGGTCCTGCTCGCCGAGCGTGCCGCCTTCGGCCCGTCGACCCAGGCCATCCTCGACGAGGCCGCCCTGCGCGACATCCCGTTCATCCGCCTCAACGACCAGTCGCTGGTGCAGCTCGGGCACGGCGTCCACCAGAAGCGGATCCGGGCCACCATGACGAGCCAGACCAGCTCGCTGGCGGTCGACATCGCGTCGAACAAGAAGCTGACCAACCGCCTCCTGGCGGGCACCGGCATCCCCGTTCCGCGGTCCGAGGTGGTGCGGGGAGAGGACGACGCCGCTGCCGCGGCGGCGGCCATCGGGTTCCCGGTGGCGGTCAAGCCGGTGGATGGCAACCACGGGCGGGGCGTCGGCCTGAACCTGCTGGACGAGGCGGCGGTCCGCGCCGCCTACGGGGTGGCGCGCCGCGAGAGCCGGAGCGGCGGGGTGATCGTGGAGACCTACATGACCGGCAACGACTATCGGTGCCTGGTGGTGGGCGACCGGCTCCGGGCGGTGGCCCAGCGCGTCCCGGCCCACGTGGTCGGCGACGGGGAGCATACGGTCACCGAGCTGGTGGAGATCACCAACGCCGATCCTCGCCGCGGCATCGGGCACGAGAAGGTGCTGACCCGCATCACGGTCGACCCCGAGTCGATCGCGTATGCCCGGGAGCAGGGGTACGAGCTCCACGACGTCCCCCCGCGCAACGAGCGCGTCTACCTGAGGCGCACCGGAAACATGAGCACGGGCGGGATCAGCATCGACCGTACCGAGGAGATACACCCCGAGAACGTGGAGATCGCGGAGCTCGCGGCCAGCGTGGTCGGGCTCGACATCGCCGGGATCGACTTCATCTGCCCCGATATCAGCCAGCCGGTGAGCGAAGTGGGCGGCGGAATCGTGGAGGTCAACGCGGCGCCCGGCTTCCGAATGCACACGCATCCAACGGAGGGCGAGCCGCAGTACGTCGCCAAGCCGGTGATCGACAGCCTCTTCCCGCCGGGGACGCCGTCGCGGATCCCGATCGTGGCCGTGACCGGCACCAACGGGAAGACCACCACGGCGCGGATGATTGCCCACATCCTCAAGGGGATGGGCCGCAAGGTTGGCCTCACCTCGACCGATGGCATCTTCGTGGACGGACGCGTCGTCCGGAAGGGCGACATGAGCGGGCCGCGTTCGGCGTCGACCGTGCTCCAGAACCCGAACGTCGACTTCGCCGTCTTCGAGGTCGCTCGCGGCGGCATCCTGCGCGAGGGCCTCGGCTACCAGCGCAATGACGTCGCCGTCGTCCTGAACGTCACCGGCGATCACCTCGGCCTCGGCGGCGTGAACTCGATCCGTCAGCTTGCCGCCGTCAAGCAGGTGATCGTCGAGGCGGTTCCCCGCGACGGCACCGCGGTCCTCAACGCGGACGACCCGCTGGTGGCGGCAATGGCCCGCCACTGCTCGGGCTCGGTCGTGTACTTCAGCATGGACCCGGACCACGAGATCCTGCGTCGGCAGGCCTCTCGCGGCCGGCGGGCCGTCACCCTGGAGGACGGTCGCAACGGCGAGATGGTCGTGCTGCGCCACGGGCGCAAGAGCATGCCGCTGGTCTGGACCCATCTCATCCCGGCAACCTTCGAGGGACGGGCCCGGATGAACGTCGCCAACGCCCTGGCCGCCACGGCGGCCGCGTGGGCCGCCGGCGCCCATCTGCACGACATCCGCCAGGGCCTGCGCACCTTCACCACCAGCTACTACATGGCCCCCGGCCGGCTCAACGCCATGGAGCTCGACGGCTACCGGGTCCTGGTGGACTACGCGCACAACCCGCCGGCCCTCGAGGCGCTCGGACAGTTCGTGGAGCGGCTCACCGAACCGTCGCCCGGAGGAGCGCAGCCGCTCGTCACCGGCCAGCGGATCGGGGTCGTCGCGACCGCGGGCGACCGGCGCGACGAGGACATCAGGGCCCTGGGCGCCACCGCCGCCCGCTTCTTCGACCGCATCGTGATCCGCGAGGACGAGCGGCTCCGCGGGCGGAAGCCCGGCGAGACCGCCGCCCTGATCGAGGAGGGGATCCGTGCCTCCATGGCCTCCGGCGGCCGATGCCGGGTGGTGGAGACGGTCCTCGACGAGATGGACGCCACGCGCGCTGCCCTCGACGCCGGGCAGCCCGGCGACGTGGTCGTCGTCTGCGTCGACCACGCGAATCGGGTCTGGAAGGAGCTCCAGCGCCGGGAGCATGGAGCATCGAGCCTTGACGCGGACCAGCTGGGCGGTGCGGGAGCCTCCTGAGCGCTAGCTAGCGGCCGACCAGCTCGCGAACGCGTCTCGCGCTGACCGGCCCGAAGCCGTGGGACGCCAGCCAGGAGAACAGCTCCGGCCGCTCCGCGTGGCTCATGACCGCCGCCACGTCCCCGGGCCGGCTTCGCCGCAGGAGCGCCCGCAGCGCCGCGAGCTCGGTGGGATAGGCGCGCACCGGGCGACGGTAGCCGGCCCGCCGGATGCCGTCGCGGAAGAGCTCGTCCATCTCGTCCACGGCGCGACCGCGCAGGTAGTGACGCTTCTCGCAGATCACCACGTCATCCGCACCGGCGCCGGCGAGCTCCCCGAGACTGATCAGGATCTCGTTCGTCCGGTCGCCGGCGGTCCCGAGGGCGAGCCGCACCCGTCCCGAGGTCGTGTGCCCGGCCAGCGACCGGCAGACCTCCAGCAGGCCCGAGAGTCCCGCCTCGTTGTGGGCGAAGTCCACCAGCGCGAGGACCTCGTTCCGTTCGAACAGGTTCATCCGTCCCGGGTTGCTTGCCACGTCCTGGGCGAACGAGCGCAGTCCCCGCCGGATGGCGGCCGGGGCGATCCCCAGGGCATCGGCCGCGGCGGCGGCGGCGAGGCCGTTGGCGATGTTGTAGCGGGAGAGCCCGCCGAAGGTGACCGGCAGCTCGGCCGCCGGGGCCAGGCGCACGGATTCACCGGAGCGCCGGAGGACGAGCCAGCCACGCTCCAGGAGCGCTGCACGCCCGCCGCGCCCGAGCACCTGCGCCGCCGCCGGCGACGCGGCATCGAGCGTGAAGGCATACGCGTTCGCCTTCGTCTCCCGGCGCATCCCCCACGCGCGAGGGTCGTCCGCGTTCAGCACCACCCAGCCATCGCGACGGACGACGCGCACGATGGCGGCCTTCACCTCAGCGAGCTCATCGAGGGTGTCGATGCCCTGCAGGCCAAGGTGGTCGGCGCTCACGTTGGTCACCACCGCGACATCGTTGTGGTCGTAGCCAACGCCGCGCAGCAGGATGCCGCCGCGCGCCGTCTCGAGCACGGCCACGTCCAGCCCCGGTTCGGCAAGAATGCGGGCGGCTCCGCCATAGCCGGTCCAGTCGCCGGGCTCGACCAGGCTGCCCCGGACGTAGATGCCGTCCGAGTTGGTCATGCCCACCGCCAGCCCCGACCGCTGGGCAATGTGCGCGATGAGGCGCGTTGTCGTGCTCTTGCCGTTCGTGCCGGTCACCGCCACGACCGGTATCCGGGGCGAGGGGACCGCCGGGCGCGGGCCGAGCGCGGTGGCTCGCAGGATCGTCAGCTCGCGGCGTCGCCTGCTGCGCCCCAGCGCCAGGCGCGCGGAGGCCTCGGCGATCGCCTGGGCTATCACCCGCCGCCGCCAGGGAAAGGCGACGATCGCGCGGCGTCCATCCTGCGAGACGCGGAAGGTGCATCGCGGTGCGGGCAGCTCGAGCGTGTCGTGCAGGCGC
This sequence comes from uncultured Steroidobacteraceae bacterium, assembly GCA_964452225.1. Taxonomy (GTDB): domain Bacteria; phylum Chloroflexota; class Limnocylindria; order QHBO01; family QHBO01; genus CAVXEH01. Next base: position 11,160 of record CAYVLM010000020.1, read on the forward strand.
GCGATCCACTCACCCGCGGCGGAGGCGATGGGGGCCGCTCGTCCGGCGACATCGGCGACGAACTCGAGCTTCACGGCCGGCCGGTTGGAGAAACGATTCGGGCCTTCCAGGACCCGCAGCTCCCCGAGGTCCACGCCCGTGGCTTCGGAGGGCCGGCTCGGCATGGCCGGCAGTATACTCACGCGCCCATGGCGAGCCGCCCGGCACCGGTCGACCTCCGCGCCCTCAGGTCCGGCGTCGAACGCCGGCTGGCCGCCTACCTCGATGAGCTCGAGCGGCTGGTCAACATCGACTCGGGCTCGTACAGCGCCGACGGCGTCGACCGGGTCGCCGACCACGTCGAGGCTGCCCTCCTGGCCGCAGGGGCGCGCGTCGAGCGCATCGAGCACGTCCCCGGGCCGGGCACGCCTCGGCTCGGCGACCTGCTGGTCGGTACCCTCGACGGGGAGGGTCCACCGATCCTCCTCATCGGTCACATGGACACCGTCTTTGACGAGGGCACCGCGTCGCAGCGCCCGTTCCGCCGTGACCGCGAGCGCGCGACGGGTCCGGGAACGAGCGACATGAAGGGCGGCCTGCTGGCCGGCCTGCACGCCATCGGTGCGCTTCACGCCGGCGGAGTCCGGCCGCGCGTCACGTTCGTGGCCAACCCGGACGAGGAGATTGGATCGCCCTTCTCCACGGCGCATATCCGGCGCCTCGCTCCGGCGCACGCGGCCGTCCTCGTCCTCGAATCCGCCCGCGCCAACGGCGACATCGTCAGCGCCCGCAAGGGCATCGCGGATCTCGAGCTCACCTTCCACGGCCGGGCCGCCCATGCCGGCGTCGAGCCGGAGAAGGGCCGGTCCGCGATCCTGGCCGCCGCAGGCGCGGTCGCGGCGATCCACGGTCTGAACGGGCGCTGGCCCACGGTGACCGTCAACAGCGGCGTGATCAGCGGCGGGACGCGCCCGAACGTCGTCGCCGCCGAGTGCCGGCTGGAGGTGGACCTGCGTGCGGCAACCCGCCCGGCCTTCAACGCCGCCCGCCGGGCAATCGACGAGGTGGCCGCCCGACCCACGGTCGACGGGGTGCAGGCCACGGTCCGGGAGCTCGCCTTCCATCCGCCCATGGAGCGCTCGGCGGCCTCCGCCCGTCTCGCATCCCTGGCGCGTGCCATCGCCGCCGAGATCGGCTTCTCGCTCCAGGACACGGCAACCGGCGGCGCCAGCGACGCGAACACCACCGCGGAGCTGGGCGTCCCCACCCTCGACGGCCTGGGCCCGATCGGCGGGGACGACCACTCGGCCGACGAATGGCTCGACCTTGGCAGCGTGGTGCCGCGCATCACCATGCTCGCCGCGCTCATGGCCCGAATCGGCTCTGCCATCTGACGCATCGGCCGCCCGGGTTCAACCGCCCCGGTTCGGCCGTCGCAGCCGGCCCGTGTAGAATCGAATGCCCGTGACAGACGCCTTCCGCCATCGCACCCGCGTCGAGGTGCGCTTCCGCGACCTGGATGCCTACGGGCACGTCAACAATGCCGCCACAACCAGCTACGTGGAGCACGGCCGCATCACGTACCTGCGCGACGTGCTCGGCGTCGACCCGACCCGCCTGGTGCCCCTCATCATGGCCAGCGTCACGGTGCACTACACCG
>CAYVLM010000021.1:0-11971 GCA_964452225.1 uncultured Steroidobacteraceae bacterium
CTGCCGAGGCATCCCGCACACCGGTCCGCTTCGGACGGACCAAGACCGATCCCGATCGCATCGCGGCCATCGAGCGCGATCGGCACGCGGATCCGGCGGCACTTCTCGAGCGGGTCCGACGCGACGTGGCCGCGCTCGCCGACCAGCTCGAAGCGCTCCCGCCGGCCGCGTGGGGCGCGGTTGGCGCCCATCCGAGGCTCGGGCCCATGACGCTGCCCCAGATCGTCGAGGACTTCGTGGTCGGACATCTCGAGGAGCACGCGGACCAGCTCGACCTCCTGCGGCGGCGGGCCTCGACGTGAGCGAGCTCGTCGCCCTCGAGCGCATCCGGGCCGCCGCGGAGCGGATCCGCGGCGTTGCGGTCCGAACTCCGCTCCTGCGCTGGGACGATCGGACCGAGCTCAAGCCGGAGAGCCTCCAGCCGGTGGGCGCCTTCAAGATGCGTGGCGCCTACGCCAAGCTCACCAGCCTGACCGATGCCGAGCGCGCGGCCGGCGTGGTGACCTACTCGTCCGGCAACCACGCCCAGGCGGTGGCTCGGGCGGCGCGCCTCCTCGGCGTGCGCGCGGTGATCGTCATGCCCGACAACGCTCCGGCCATCAAGGTCGCCGGTGTCGAGCGCGACGGCGCCGAGATCGTTCGCTGCGGGCCCGGCTCCGATGAGCGGCGGCGGATCGCCGAGGAGCTGGCGGCGACGCACGGGTACACGATCGTCCCCTCCTTCGACGACGAGGAGATCGTCGCCGGCCAGGGGACCTGCGGGCTGGAGATCGTCGAGGACCGCCCCGATGTCACGAGCGTCCTGGTGCCGATCGGCGGCGGCGGGCTGATCGCCGGCATCGCGACGGCGGTCAAGGCGCTCGCCCCCGGCGCGCGGGTGATCGGGGTCGAGCCCGAGGACGCCGCGGACGCCCGGGAGTCGCTCCTCGGTGGCGAGATCGTCTCGTGGCCGCCGGAGCGCACGGTCCGGACCATTGCCGACGGGCTGCGGGTGAGCGCCGTGGGCGCCATCCCGTTCGCGCACATCCGGGCCTACGTGGACGAGATCGTCACCGTCCCCGACAGCGCGCTCCGCAGCGCCATGGCCCTCCTCGCCAGCCGCGCGCGCTTGGTGGTCGAGCCGTCGGGGGCCGCGGCGATGGCCGCGCACCTCGGCGGCCAGGCGGCACAACCGCCAGGCGACGACCGGCGGGTGGTCGTGCTGTCCGGGGGAAACGTGGACCCCGCCCTGCTGGCCGAGGTGGTGGCCACCGGCGCCTAGTCGCCGTCCCGCATGCCCTCGAGAAGGGCCACTGCATTTGCGCCGATGGCCTCCAGGGCATAGCCGCCCTCCTGGATCAGGAGCGTCGGGCGGCCCAGCGCCCGGACCATGGCCCCCATCCGCCGGTAGTCGTCTGTCTGCAGCGCGAGGTCGCTGATCGGGTCGCCGTCGTAGGTGTCAAACCCCATCGACACCACGAGCGGAGCGTCCGGCGCGACGGCGGCGACCAGATCGCAGGCATCGGCCAGGACACGCAGGTAGGCGTCACCCTCGGTGCGCGGCGGAAGCGGGAAGTTGCGGTTCGCCCCCCGGCCGGCACCGACACCCCGTTCATCGGCGTGGCCGGAGAAGTACGGGTAGGCGCGAGCCGGGTCCGCGTGCAGGCTCACGTACAGGACCTCGCCGCGATCCCAGAAGAGCTGCTGCGTCCCGTTGCCGTGGTGGTAGTCGAGGTCCAGGATCGCGACCCCGGAGGCACCCTCGCGGACCAGCCGGTCTGCGGCGATGGCGGCGTTGTTGAAGAAGCAGTAACCGCCGTACATCTCCCGGGCCGCGTGGTGGCCCGGCGGCCGGCAGAGGGCGTAGGCCAGGCGCGCTCCGCCGAGCACGAGGTCGAGGGCGGTGAGCGCCACGTCGACAGCGGCGCGGGCCGCCGCGTAGGATCCCGCCACGATCGGGGTCGCGGTGTCCAGGCAGTGCGCGCCGAGCCGCATCGCGCGAGCTGTCCCGGCGCCCCCGAAGCCACCGGACGCGTAAGGCGCCACCAGGAACGTATCGGGGATGAGCGGCGTGGAGCCGTCGATCTGCCCGGTGGCCCTCGCGTCAGCCCAGGCGTGCTCCAGCAGGTCCACGAACGCGGGGGCATGGAGGTCGGTGATCGGCTCGAGCCCATGGTCGCTTGGCCCGACGAATCGGGCCAGCTCCGCGTCGGAGATGGCCGCCTCGATGCGGGTGATCCGCTCCGGGCGCTCCCAGCAGGGGATGGTCCGACCACCCATCACCTCCGTCAGCCCATCGTGGGCCAGATGGGCCCTGGAAGTGACGACCTCGACCACCGGATCCGCACCGGCGCGCTCCTCCACGAGGCGCAGTGTACCGAGTGGCTCTTCGACTCCCGGCCGGTACACTGCCCACCCTGGCGCTCGCGGGTCCCAGCGGCGCAGGGAGGAGGTCACCGAGTGCCCGACGACCGGTTCGCGATCGAAAGCCTGGCTCGGTGCCCGCTGTTCGCCGGCTGCGAGGAGGCCGTCCTTCGCGCCGTCGCCGGGCGCCTCCGGCTTCGGCGCTTCCGGCGCAACGAGGTGATCTTCCACCAGGGCGACGCCGGGGACGCGCTCCACATCGTGGCATCGGGATCGGTCAAGATCGTTCTGCCCTCCACGGAGGGCGAGGAGGCGATCATCGCCACCGTCCATCCGCCGGACTTCTTTGGCGAGCTCGCCCTCCTCGACCGGCGGCCGCGCTCGGCGACCGCCACAGCGGTGGAGACGACCACGACGCTGGCCCTGTCGCGCGCGGTCTTCCTGGACCTGCTGAACAGCCACGTGGAGCTTCGTGACGCGCTGTTCACCGCGCTCGTCGGAGAGCTGAGGCGGCTCACGGGGCACGTGGAGGAGCTGCACTTCCTGGACCTTGCGGGACGCCTCGCGCGTCGACTGGCCCAGCTTGCGCGAGAGCAGTCCCCGTCCGCGACGCACGAGGTCAGGCTCGACTGGCCCTACACGCAGACGGACCTCGCGGCCATGATCGGCGGGACGCGCCAGAGCGTGAACAGGCTGCTGGGCGGGCTCATCGGCGAAGGCCTGGTGCGGATCGACCGCGACACGCTGGTCGTCGTCGACCCCGGCGCGCTCGAGCGACGCGCGGAACGCTGAGCACCCCCCGCCCGGCCCCCTGCCCGGGGGCCTACTTCTCGTCCTGCCCGTGGTGCTTCTTGTGGGAGTGGTAATCGGGCGGGAACGCGCCCATCAGGCGCCGGAGGAGCCCATGGAGCTGCTCCTTCTCGTCCTCCGAGAGCGCGGACGCGATGAGCGCCTCGCGGTTCGCCTGCGCCCCGGTGCACTCTTCCCACGCCGCGTGGCCGGCCTTCGTCGGCTCGACCAGCACGCCCCGCCGGTCGCTCGGATCGGGCAGGCGCCGGATGAGCCCGGCCTTCTCCAGCCGGTCGAGGCGGTTGGTCATCGCCCCGCTCGACAGCCGCATCTCCTGGGATAGCTCGCCCGCCGAGAGGCGGTACGGCGGGCCGTAGTAACGGAGGGCGCCGATCAGCCAGTAGGCGCGCCGGTCCAGCGCGAATTCGGCGAGCGTGTCGTCGATGGAGCGATCAAAGTCACGGGCGAGGATCTGGATCCGCTCCACGATGCCCTCGGTGGGGACGTCGAGCGAGGGGATCTCGCGCTTCCAGTCGAGCAGCCGCCTGTCCAGGTCATCGGGCCCGACCTTCCTGACCGTCTTCACATGAACAGTATCGATCCAGAGAGATTTGATGTCAAGACTCTTGACATCGGCCTATCGACCTGCTACATTCCCGTTGGTCGTTCGGTATCAAGACTCTTGGGATCAAGATAAGACCGGACGGGACGGTACAGAGGGTACGGAAATGCTCGCCGGACAGATGGCCGAGTTGATGAAGATGACAGCTCCGGACCGCAACGCTCGCCGTCGTGCCGACCAGATCTCCACGACGGTGTCGGAGTGGCGGTTCATGCAGGCGCCGGCGCCGGGCCGCCTGGCACGGCTGGTGGCCCGCTGGCGATCGTCTGCCCCCGCAGCTCACGCTGGCGGCGACGCGGTCCCGGCCCGCCGGGCACCGGAGACCCGCTCGGCCTGAGACATGCCCGGGCCGGGGAGCCCAATCCCCGGCCCGGATCGTCGGACCCTACAATGGCTGAGCACCACCGTTGAGGGTCCGACGTGTTCTACGTGCAGCGCGGCCGCATCCCCCACAAGCGCCACACCCAGTTCCGACAGCCGGACGGCTCGCTCTACGCGGAGGAGCTCTTCGGCGTCGAGGGCTTCGCGGGCCGCAGCTCGCTCCTCTACCACCAGACGCCTCCGACCCAGACGCACCGGATCGACGCACCGACCGCAGTGAGCCTCGAGCCGGCGGATCCGGAGGGCACCCAGCCGCACCGCCATCGGCTGGTGAACACCGGAGGGCTGACGTCCTCGGGAGACGCCCTCTCCGGGCGCCTCCCGCTCTTCTTCAACACGGACGTGACCTTCGGCGTCGTCCTGCCCGCCGGTCCGATGGGTGACTACTACCGCAACGGCGTCGCCGACGAGATGTACTACGTCCACGAGGGCTCAGGCACCCTCGAGACCATCTTCGGGCCAATTCCCTACGGCCCTGGCGACTACCTCGTGATCCCAATTGGCACCACGTACCGCCTGGTTCCCGACCCATCGACCGCCCAGCGCATGCTGTGGCTCGAGTGCCCGTCCGAGATCGAGCCTCCACGGCGCTATCGCAACGACTACGGGCAGCTGCTGGAGCACTCGCCCTACTACCAGCGCGACATCCGTCCCCCCGACGAGATGGCGCCCCGCCCCGACCAGGGGGACTTCGTGATCCGGGTCCGCAGCCGCGATCGGATCACCCCCTACCACTACCGGCACCACCCGTTCGACCTCGTCGGCTGGGACGGCTACCTGTGGCCCTTCGCCTTCAACATCGGCGACTTCGAGCCGATCACCGGGAGAGTCCACCAGCCGCCGCCGGTGCACCTCACCTTCCAGCCCCGCAACTTCGTGGTCTGCAGCTTCGTGCCCCGCAAGTTCGACTACCACCCCCTCTCGATCCCGGCGCCCTACAACCACAGCAACATCAACAGCGACGAGGTCATCTACTACGTCGCCGGCAACTTCATGAGCCGGCGCGGCGTCGACATCAGCTCGTTCACCGTCCACCCGGCGGGGATCCCCCACGGTCCGCACCCGGGCACCGTGGAAGCCTCGATCGGCAAGGAGGGGACCGAGGAGCTGGCGGTGATGATCGATACCTTCAGCCCGTTGCACCTGACCCGCCAGGCGGCGGAGCTCGAGGACGATCGCTACCCGTACAGCTGGCTTCCCCCGGAAGACGCCGGGGAGCACGCCCGCGAGCTGTCCGAGCGCGGTCCGGAGGCGTTTCCCGACTGACGCGAAGGGAGCCCAATCCATGACCGATGCGACCGCAATCACCGTCGACGTCTTCGGCAGGTCGGCCGCGTGATCCTCTACTTCCTTCGCCACGGCAAGGCCGAGCAGTCGCGGGGCGGCGACGACTCGAGCCGCCACCTGACCGATGCCGGCGCCGCGGCGCTGAGGCGCGCGGCGATCCTCTGGCGGCGCCTGAACCTCCGTCCCCAGGTGGTGATCAGCTCTCCCCTGCCGCGGGCGCTCGAGACCGCGGAGCTGCTCTGCTCCGGCATCGGAGGGCACCGCCAGCCCGTCGTCGACGACCGTCTCCTCCCCGGGGCCACGTGGGAAGACATGGCCCGGGCCATGGCGCAGCACCCGGACGCCCGTCGGGTCCTGTTCGTCGGCCACCAGCCGGACCTGGGGCTGGCGGTCGAGATGCTGACCGGAGCCGGCTCGGTGCGCCTGCGACCGGGCTCGCTTGCCTGCGTCGAGTTCCCCGGCGTCCCGGAGTCCGGCACCGGCGAGCTGGCCTGGCTCCTCGATCCCGACCTGTACGCCGAGCCGGACCGGTAGACTGGTTGCCGTGGCGAACCTGAACCTCCGAACGCTCCTGCTCTGCGACCATGCGCTGACCGGCCAGGACGGCAAGATCAGCGCCATCGGGATCTTCGGCCAGATCAACGTCGCCCGACTGCCCGCGGTCCACCCGCGGCTCTTCATCGTGGCCATCCTGGACGCCGAGCCCGGCACGCACGACCTGACGCTCCAGGTCCTCTCGCCGAGCGGCGGCCCCGTCCTGCAGCAGCAGCCACAGCTGCACATGGAGGTGCCGGCCGGCACGACCATCGCGAACATCGTGGCCGACCTCAACGGGCTCGAGGTCAGGGAGCTGGGCCGGCACGAGGTTCAGCTTCGGGAGGGCGAGCGGCTGCTGGGCAGCGCCCCGCTGATGGTGAACCTGATGTTCCAGCCCGGAAGCCCCGCCCAGGCCTGAGACCCGAACGGTCGCCGCCGATCTCAGCGGCGGATATCGGTCCCCATGGCGTGGTACCCGCCGTCGACGTGGATCATCTCGCCCGTCGTGCGGCGCGCCATGTCGCTCATGAGGAAGCAGCACATGTCGCCCACGGCGGTCGCGTCGTGGATGTCCCACCCCAGCGGAGCGCGATTCGCCCACTGGTCTCCCAGCTCGTCGAAGCCGGGGATGCTCTTGCCGGCCATGGTCCGGATGGGCCCGGCGGAGACGGTGTTGACGCGGATCCCGTGCTCCCCAAGGTCGCGCGCCAGGTAGCGGGTCACCGCCTCAAGGCCGGCCTTGGCCACTCCCATCCAGTCGTAGATGGGCCAGGCGAAGCGTCCGTCGAAGGTGAGGCTGACCATGGAGGCGCCACCATCGGCACCGGCGGCCTTGAGCGGCTCGAGGAGGCCCACCGCCAGCGCCTGCAGCGAGAACGCCGACGTCCGAAATCCGAGCGCGACGCTGTCCCACGGCGTGGTCAGGAAGTTCCCGCCCAGTGCCTCCTGGGGCATGAAGCCGATGGAGTGGAGAACCCCGTCCAGCCGCCCCCAGCGGCGTGTCACATCGGCCGCCACCGCCGCGATGTCGTCGGGGTTGTTGACGTCCATCTGCAGGACGTCGGGCGTAACCGGAAGGCGGCGGGCCAGCCGCTCGGTGAGGCGGACCCCCTTGCCGACGTTCGTGAGCAGGATCTCGGCTCCCTGCTCCTGGGCCACTCTCGCGACCGTAAAGGCCATGCTGTTGTCGGTGAGCACGCCGGTGATGAGCAGCCGCTTGCCCTCGAGCAGCACGCGCGACCTCCAGTCCTTGCAGTGAGTAGGCGCGGATTGTACCGGGCGAGGCGGGGGCGAATCGGCGCTACCCTATCGTTTGATGATGGTGCATCTGTACGACTACGCGGTTCCTGTCGCCGAACCGGGGGGCGAGGTGCCGAACCTCGCCGAGGCGCTCGCCGACCTGCCGGCGGCGGAACGCAGGACGCTGCTCGCGGGGCTGTTTCGCCCGGAGCGGATGCCGGGAACCATGGAGCGCCTTTCGACCCTGGTCGCCGACCTGGACGCGAGCTGGGGGGACCTGCTGACCGTCATCGACAACGCGCGCCGCGCGCGCACGTTCGTGGCGATCGACGAGGCAAAGGAGGTCCTGGACCGGTTTCTCCCGCCGTCGGCCATCGCCGGCACGCACGACTGGGATGTCGCCCGCCTCCGGGAGCCCTACGGCGACGGCACGCGCCACGGCCGTCTCCTCCGGCGGGCCCGCACCCAGCTGCGCTCGGTGAGCAGCCGCGAGGCGCTGACCACGCCGTTCCTCCTGCGGCGGGAGTGGCGATCGTGACCCGCCGGCGCCGCGGACGCCCCTACCAGCCCTATCCGGAGCGGCGCAGCAACTGGGGCGCGCGGCTGCTCGTCGTCCTCGTCGGGGTGGCGCTGGTGGTGACGATCATCGCCTTCGCCTTCACCCGCTAGGCGCGCGGGCCGGCATCGGCCTCTTCGTCGGCTAGTCGAAGCGCAGGGGCCGGGTGGTGAGCACCTCGGCGACCCGGCCCTCCCACTCCTCGCGCGGGGCGTCGCAGTAGAGCTCGATCTCGTTGCCGTCGGGATCGGCGGTGTAGATCGATCGGGTCACCCCGTGGTCGACCGCTCCCCTGAGCAGGCCGCGCTCGCTCAGGGCCCCGTGCGCGTCGCGCAGCGCCTCCATGTCCGGGAGCTGGATCGCCAGGTGGTAGAGGCCCACCGCCGACGGGAGCGGTGAGGGCGCCTGGTCGCCGACGCGGAGCAGGGCGAGGTCGTGATGGTTCTCGCCGGTGGCCGTCAGGAAGATCATCACGTTGCTCATCTCGCCGGACACCCGGAAGCCGAGCAGGTCACGGTAGAAGGTCAGCGAGCGGTCAAGGTCCCTCACCTTGAGCACAACGTGCCCCACGCGAACCGGACGGATCATCGAGCGATGCTCCCGGTCTCACCCCGACGGGCCCCCGCCTGCAGACTAGCCCCCCAGGTAGATCGTCACGTGCACGACGCCGGCCGACAGGTGGGCGTCGGTGACCGCCGCCCAGGCCTCCGGCGAGAGATCCGCCACCTTCTGGTCGGCCGTCCCCCAGTGGCAGCCGCAGTAGTCGGCCACCGGAAGCCGGACGCACCGGTCGGCGCAGACCGTGACGTAGCGTACTGCCGGCGGCGCATGGTAGTGACCACCCAGGGCGCCCGGCAGGGCCACGACCGCCTGCCCGCTCCAGCCCGCGCTGCAGCAGTACCAGGTCGCCTTGCCGGTGACTGCCGTGCCGCCGCCCGGCGTCGACACGTACTGGATGACCGGTCGCGGCGTGGGCCGCGTCTCGTAGGTGACCCTGGCCCGCACGGAGGCGGGTGTCGGCAGTGCCGCCCCGCCGAGCTGCTCGACGGCGACCGGAGCGCCGACCTCCTGCAGGCTCAACGCCGCCGACGCGGCGCGGCCCGTGCCACCACGATCCAGGGCCGTCGAGGCATCCTGCGCCGCCGCGTCGAGCAGGCGCTGCGTGGTGGCCGGCACCGGGACCGCTGATCGGGCGCTCAGCGGCAGGATCATGGCCATCGCTACGGCGAAGATGACGGTCCGCACGGCGACACGCCGCAGGAGGTCCGGCAATAGAATCCTCTTTAGGTACGGGGTTGAGACGAACCCGCGCGCACGGGGGCCGGGCACCGCGTCGGGACGTCGCCGCCACCCTACCGTATGCGCGCCCGGCTGTCGAGAAGTCGGCCCGGGTCGAGAGCCAGGAGAATGGAGGACCGCCATGGCCAAGCAGGACTCGGGTCGGCGCAGCGGCTCCATCACCATCCGCGGCGTCGCGCAGCGGCCGACGGAGGACCAGCGCTTCCTCCAGCGCCGCGAGCAGCCGGCGTTCCTGGACACCGACACCTGGCGTGCGCTCCGCATCCTTGGCGAGTTCGTGGAGGGGTTCGACGCGCTCGCGGGCATCGGGCCTGCGGTGAGCATCTTCGGCTCGGCGCGCGCCCGGCGCAGCGACCGCGACTACCGCCTGGCGCGCCGCGTGGCGTCCCGGCTGGTCCGCGAGGGCTTCGGGATCATCACGGGCGGCGGGCCCGGGATCATGGAAGCCGCCAACCGGGGTGCGCAGGAGGCCGGCGGCCTCTCGATCGGCTGCAACATCGAGCTGCCGTTCGAGCAGGAGCTCAACGACTACGTCGACCTCGGGATGCAGTTCCGCTACTTCTTCGTGCGCAAGACGATGTTCGTGAAGTACGCGGCGGCCTTCTGCATCTTCCCCGGCGGGTTCGGCACCCTGGATGAGCTGTTCGAATCACTGACCCTGATCCAGACCGGCAAGATCGAGCACTTCCCGGTCATCCTCTTCGGGCGCGAGTACTGGAGCGGCCTGTTCGAATGGATCCGGCACCATCCGCTCACCGAGGGCAAGGTCCAGGCGGAGGACCTGGGTCTCTTCCTGCTGACCGATGACGTGGACGAGGCATGCGCCACGATCGTGGAGCGCCATCGCGCGCACCAGGCGGAGCTCGCCGCCCGCGAGGAGAAAGCCGGAGGGCGGTGACAGCCCGCACCGGGCGCGCTGGACCGCTCGGCAATAATCGGACTCATCATGAGCCAGGCCCGAGGCTCGGTGCTCGTCGGGCGGTCGACCGAGCTTGCGCAGCTCGCCAGCGCCCTGTCGAGGGCGGAGCGCGGCTCGTTCCAGTTCGTGCTCATCAGGGGAGAGGCAGGCGTCGGCAAGACGCGGCTGGTCCAGGAGATGATGCACGTCGCGGAGGAACGGGGGTTCCTCCGGCTGGCCGGGCGCGGGATCGACCTCGTGGGCCCCGGCGGGACCAGCCGCGTGGTCGGACACGCTGCCCGATCACTTCTCGGGAACGGTGGTCGTGGTCGTGACCACGGTGAAGAGCGGAGCCCAGTTCACCCTGCGGGTCACCGGCGTCGGCGACGACCCCGACTGCACCGACCGGACACCCGCACCCACGGCAAGCGCGAGCACCTGCACGTTCTGCGGCTTCTCGGACTTCCTCCGCCTCGCCGAAGGGGTCTCCGAGGAGGTGCGGCGCCTGGTGGGGAGCGGATAGGCACTCCGGGGGCGAGCCGGTGGCGGACCCGACCGGATTCGAACCGGCGATCTCCAGCGTGACAGGCTGGCATGTTGGGCCGCTACACCACGGGTCCGCGGCGTGGGCCGGGGGAGTGTAGCACAGGCCCCCGGCACCTTCTAACCGGGGGCCGGGGGCCCGGCGTGAAGCCGTGCAGCCAGCCGCCAGCCCGCGGCGGCGTGGATGATTCCGCCAACGAGGAGGAGCAACCCGATCAGCACCAGCCAGGCGGGTGCCCCCGCCGCAACCTCGGTCAGGAGTGCGGCGCCCAGGACCGCGAGGAGGGCTCCGAGGACGGCCAGCAGGAGCGTGCCGACGGCAATCCAGACCCGCCCGCCGGCCAGGAGCAGCCCGGTCAGGAGCGTCGCCGCGCCGACGAGCACGGCAGCCGCGCTGAGGGCCAGCATCGCCCCGCCGACCGCGGCGGCATCGATCACGACACCCGGGAGCCTGGCGAGGACCCAGGCCGGGTCGATGAGGGCGACGAGGCCGCCGGCGAGCCCAACGGCCAGCAGCAGCGCCCCGTCCGCCATCAGGAGCGGGCGCGAGAGGGATCCCGTGCGACGAGCGGTGGGCACCATCCGCTGCACCCCCTCAGGGCCCACCCGGCCGTCAGCGACCCGGGCGTGCCAGGATCAGGGCCGAGGCGCCGAGGAGGAAGGCGAAGACGCCGAGGGCGGCGGTCAGGATCGGATCGGACGCGTCCCGCGAGACGATGAGCAGCACGCCGCCCACCGCCAGGAGGGCCGTCACGAACGCCAGGATGACCGTCACGGTGCGAGCGCGCGGAACGTCGACAAGCAGAGCCACGGGTGCGGCGGCCAGGAGGATCCCCAGGACGCCCATTCCGATCCCGGCCAGCAGCGGCGTCTGGCCGAGCTGGCCCACGTTCGGCGGAGCCGTGCTCCCCGCCCAGCGGGACGCCATGGTCAGCCCGGTGACGACCAGCGTCAGCCCCACGATGACGAGCGCAAGCCCCAGCACGGCAACGACCAGCGCCGCGATCGAGCCCAGCTCCCCGACGTGCTCCGGCGCGAGGGAATGGACCCGGCGTCGCGGGGTGTTCAGGGCCGAGGCGCGGCCACGCCGTTCGCGGCCGTCCGATCGCGCGAGCTTGTCAGCCTTCTTGGTCACCACGAATGGATCGCTGCCTCCTCGGGAGCCCTGGAATGCCGCCCGGCCCGCCGCGGGACGCGCACGGAGGGGACGTGCAGGCCCGGCGCAGGCCCGCCGCATTGTAGGGGACCGTCGCCGACGGCACCAACGGCGCCGTCGTGCCGTCGGTCGCGACGGGCGAAGCGGGTCGGCAGATGCTAGGCTCCGCGTCCCATGACGCTCCCCGCCTCGGACGCGGATGCCCGCCTGGACCGTGTCATCGACCGCTGGTTCCGGGACCGGCTCCGGCTGCAGCCCTCCCTCGCCACCCTGCTCGGCGTCCATGACCACGATGCGCGGCTCCCTTCGACCTCCCTCGAG
>CAYVLM010000021.1:11981-12777 GCA_964452225.1 uncultured Steroidobacteraceae bacterium
GCGTACAGGAGCTGACGGCGTTCTGGCGCGGGACGCTCGCCGACATGGACCGCATCGACGCCGGCGACCTGTCGCCCGCGCGGGCGCTGGACCGGGACCTGCTGGCCCACGAGGCACGGCTCGAGCTCCACGAGCTGACCGAGCGCCGGAGCTGGTCCCGGCGCAGCAACGCCGCCGAGGAGATCGGCGATGCGCTGTTCCCGCTCTTCTCACGCGACTTTGCGTCACTGCCGGAGCGGCTCGAGCGGATCGCGGGCCGCCTCGAAGACGTGCCTCGCTACCTGGGCGAGGTTCGAAGCCGGCTGACCGATCCCGTCGAGCTGTGGGCGCGCATCGACCTCGAGGCGGGCGCCGCGCTGCCCGCGTTCCTGGAGACCACCGTGGCCGCGGCTCGCGCGGAGCGCTGCGAGGCGGCCATCGTGGCTCGCCTGGATCGCGCGGTGCGCTCCGCCCTCGTCGCCCTCGAAGAGCACGACGCGTGGCTGCGCGCCGATGTCCTCCCGCGCGCCACGGCCAACTGGCGCACCGGCCCCGAGGGGTTCGAGGAGATGGTTCGCCTCCGTGAGCTGACGGCCGATGGCGACGAGATCCTCGCCGTGGGTGAGCGGCTGCTGGCAGAGGAGCGGTCCGCCCGCGACGCCGTCTGCGTGGAGATCGATCCGACCCTGGAGCCCGCGGAGGTCGCGGACCTGGTGAAGAACGACCACCCCGCGACCTTCGGCGACGCGCTCGAGGCGTACCGCCGCGCCATCGCGGAGGCGCGCGAGCATGGCGATCTGTCGGAGAACGCCGAGTA
>CAYVLM010000022.1:0-12381 GCA_964452225.1 uncultured Steroidobacteraceae bacterium
CTGCGGGAGATGACCGGCCTGCCGCTCACGGAGGCGCGCAACCACTTCGAGGCGCAGGGGGCCCGCGACGGGCTGGTGGAGCTCTCGGGTCAGCTGCGGACCATCGCGGTCGGCCTCAACAAGATCGCGAACGACATCCGCTGGATGGGTTCCGGACCGCGGGCCGGCCTGGCGGAGATCCACCTCCCGGACCTCCAGCCGGGCTCGTCGATCATGCCCGGCAAGGTGAACCCGGTCCTGGCCGAGGCCATGACCCAGGTCGTCGCCCAGGTCATCGGCAACGACGCCGCGATCGCCTGGGGCGGCGCGGCGGGTAACTTCGAGCTCAACGTCTACCTGCCCATGATCGCGCGGAACCTGCTGGAGTCGGTCCGGCTTCTCGCCAACGTCAGCCGGCTCTTCGCCGATCGGCTCGTCGACGGCATCACGGCGGACGTGCGCCGGGCCCGCGAGTTCGCCGAGTCGTCGCCCTCCATCGTCACGCCGCTCAACCGGTACATCGGCTACGAGGAGGCGGCGAAGGTCGCCAAGCAGGCGCTCGCGGAGGGGAAGACGATCCGCCAGGTGGTTGTCGAGCGCGGCTACGTCCGCGAGGGGAAGCTCACCGAGGAGCAGCTTGACCAGGCGCTCGACGTCCTTCGCATGACCCGCCCCTAGCGGCGCCCGTGCCCGGACATGCAGACCGCCGGCTCCGCGGAACCGGCGGTCTGCTGATCCGTCGCGGCGGGAGTGCCACTACTTCAGCCCCGTAACGATTAACGAAACAGAACCCGCAACGACGGCTCTTCAGTTGTGGCCCGATGGTCGGATCGGGCCTGACCGCCGACCAGTGGCGAATGTCCCGCCTCCACCGGGATTCCCGCGCCGGCGGTGGTCGGTGGCGCGGATACAATTTCGATGCGCCAGGGGCGCCTTCCATGGACGCTCGCACCGGCTCTCCGCGCCTTCACGGCCCGGGCCGGCCATCACAACGGAGGCTCTTCGTCGTGTCCAGCATCACCAGCGGCACCTATCGCAACCTGATCGGCGGGAAGTGGGTCGAAGCCCGCAGCGGGGTCACCTTCACCAGCGTCAGCCCGGCAAATCACGAGGAGGTGATCGGCACCTTTCCCGCCTCGGCGGCGGCGGACGTGGACGACGCCGTCGCGGCGGCCTCGGCGGCGTTCGGCCCCTGGAGCCTCATGCCGGCACCAAAGCGGGGAGAGGTCCTCTTCAGGGTTGCGCGGCTGCTTGCCGAGCACAAGGAGGAGCTGGCGACGCTCATGACCCGCGAGATGGGCAAGGTGCTGACCGAGACCCGCGGTGACGTGCAGGAGGCCATTGACGTCGCCTACTACATGGCCGGCGAAGGACGCCGCATGTTCGGGATGACCGTGCCGTCCGAGATGCCCGACAAGTTCGCCATGGCAATTCGCCGTCCGATCGGCGTGGTCGGCCTGATCACTCCGTGGAACTTCCCGATCGCCATTCCAGGCTGGAAGCTCTTCCCGGCGCTCATCTGCGGCAACACGGTGGTGATGAAGCCGGCATCGGACACGCCTGCGTGCCTGGTGCGGTTCGCCGAGCTGCTGATGGAGGGCGGCATCCCCGACGGCGTCATCAACGTGGTCACCGGCTCGGGAGCCGACGTGGGGCACGCCCTGGTGGAGCACCCGGACGTGAAGGTCATCTCCTTCACGGGGCACACCGACACGGGGATCGACATCAGCACCCGCGCGGCCAAGACGCTGAAGCGCGTCTCGCTCGAGCTGGGCGGGAAGAATCCCATCGTGATCTGGGAGGACGCCGACCTGCCGCTGGCGCTCGACAGCGTGATCTGGAGCGCGTACGGCACCTCGGGGCAGCGATGCACCGCTGCCTCGCGGCTCATCGTCCACCGTCGCATCCACGACGAGTTCGTGGAGATGCTCCGCAAGCGGGTCGCCTCGCTCGTGCTCGGCGATGGCCTGGATCCCGCGACCGATGTCGGTCCGGTCATCAACGATGGCGCGGTCGAGCGGATCGCGGGCTACGTCGAGATCGGCCGCAAGGAGGCGGAGCTGGTCATCGGCGGAAGCCCGGCGCGCAGCGGCGGCCTCGCGCGCGGCAGCTTCTTCGAGCCAACGATCTTCACCGAGGTGCCCGGCGATGCGCGGATCGCCCAGGAGGAGATCTTCGGCCCGGTCGCATCGGTGATCCCCGTCCAGACCTGGGAGGAGACGGTGGCGATCGTCAACAGCGTGAAGTACGGCCTCTCGACCTCGATCTTCACCCGGGACGTCAATCTCGCCTTCCGCAGCATCCGGGACTTCGACTCCGGCCTCGGGTACGTGAACCACGGGACCATCGGCGCCGAGGCGCACCTGCCGTTCGGAGGAACCAAGGCGACCGGCAACGGCCACCGCGAGGTGGGGCAGACCGCGCTGGACTTCTTCAGCGAGTGGAAGAGCGTCTACATCGACTACTCGGGCAAGCTGCAGCGCGCCCAGATCGACATGACCTTCGTCGACCAGGGCTGAGCTGCCGCGGGCGCGGCGCGCTCAGTGCGCGGTCGCCTGTGAGCCCCCGGAGGTCTCGACCGACAGGCCCGCGCCGCCCCACACGTCGACCCGCGCGCCGCCCGACGCGCTGCCGCTGACCTGCTCCGAAGCGGTCAGCTCGACCTGCGCGCCGCCCGAGGCGTCGACCTGCGCGCCGCCGGAGACCAGGTCGCGGAGATGAGCCTGGGAGCCGCCGCTGGCCTCGACCACGAGGCTGTCGGCGGTACCCCTGACGGTGGCCTTCGCGCCGCCGCTGAGGTTCAGCGAGAGGGTGTCGGCGTCGACGCGTTCGATCGTTCCGCGGGCGCCACCACTGAGCTCGAGGCCCACCAGGCGCGGCATCCGGATCGTCACCTGGACGCCCTTCGTCGTGGAGTAGCTGCCCCGCGAAGCGATCACCAGCAGGTCACCCTCGACGCGGGAATCGAGGAGTCCCAGGATTCGGTCCTCCGCGGTGATCTCGACGTTGAACCCGCTGCCGATGGCGATGGACAGCTGGGCGCCGCCGCCCACGCTCACGCGGGTGAAGCCGGTGACGTCACGCGTCTCGGTACGGACCGGCCCGTTGTCGGTGACGGTGTCCGCGATGAATGAGCAGCCTGTCGCGCCGGCGACCGCGAGGCCAAGAAGCAGGGGCGCGGTCGACCCCATCCAGCGTCGTTTCATGGCGGCGAAGATGGGCCGGCCCGACGGCAGGCGCCAGAGCCGTCCGGACTCCCTGGCCGGTCTGAACGTCGCGCTGGCGATCTGGGTCACGCCTTTGACCCGACCGTCGGCTCGTGCCAGCATGGTCGGCCGATGCGTCTGCCCTACTTCCCGCTGCACGCGGTCCTCTTCCCGCACCTGCCGCTGCCGCTCCACTGCTTCGAGGAGCGGTACAAGGCCATGGCTGCCGACCTGGTCGCCGATGGCTCCCCCTACGGGGGACGCTTCGTCACCAGCATGATCACCGAGGGCAGCGAGGTTGCATCCGGCGAGCGTCGCGGCCGGACCCGCGCGCGCGCCATCGGGACGGTCGCCGAGGTCCGGTCAGCGGACCGTCTCCCAGACGGCGACTGGGTGCTCCTCGTCGTCGGGGTCTCGCGCGCCCGGATCGGAACCGTGAGCCGGGCGGGTGCCTACCCCGTGGCCGAGGTGGCGCCGCTCCCGGAGGTGGCAGGGGTCGGGGCCGATCGGCTGGTACCGATGGTGCAGGGGGCACTGGACAGGTACCTGTCCACGGTGAAACGGTACGTGGTGGCCGCTGCGTCCAATGGACAGATGGAGATGAAGACACCTGACGTGGCCGCGTCTCTGGACGCGGTCCTGAAGCCGATCCACCTTCCGCCCGATCCGCTGGCCGCCAGCTATGCGGTCGGCGGCGTGCTCCAGATCGAGCTCAGTCGCAAGCAGCAGCTCCTCGAGCTGCCCGATGCGGCGGACCGGCTTCGGACCGAGCTCGAGATCCTGCAGCGGGAGTCGAGCCTCCTTGCCGATGGGGCCATGCCCCCCGTCGCCCCGGCCGAGCTTCGGTACCACCCCAACTAGCCGCCCGCATCGGCAGCCACCACGAGGCACCTCATGACCGCCCTCTCCCGTCGCGCATCGGCCGTGCTGGCGGGCATTGCCCTGCTGGTCTCCGCGTGCAGCGCACCGTCGGGGTCGCCCTCCCCGCTCGCGAGCCCGACCGCGTCACCATCCGCCGCCGGCGAGTCCGCGTCGCCGATCGACGTGCCGAGCGCCACGCCCACACCGACCTCCGAGGTGTCGGCCGAGCCGAGCGCGCAGGCGATCACGACGTACACCGTCGTGGCTGGCGACACCCTGTATTCCATCGCCGGGCGTTTCGCCACCACGGTCGCCCAGCTCCAGGCCTGGAACGCGCAGCGCTACCCGTCCATCGTCACCAGCCCCGGTGCGATCGCGGTCGGCTGGGAGCTGATCGTGGTCGGCGCGGCGGACGTGACGCCCCTCCCAACCCCCACCGCCGTGCCGACGCCGACCGTCACCGTGGCACCGCCGTCAGGCGCCGCGTGCCACGCCGGCGACCGGGTCGCGGCCAGCCCGGCCGGCGTCTACAAGCGGATCCCGAACGCCGGCAAGGAGATGGCGCTCACCTTCGACATGGGCGGCCGCCTGGATCCGGCGCTCGACATCCTGAACTTCCTGATCACCAACCGCGTCTGCGCCACGATCTTCCCGACCGGCGCCATGAGCCAGACGACCACGGGCCAGCAGGTGCTGGCTGTGATCCGCGCGCACCCGGACCTGTTCGAGGTGGGGAACCACACCATGCACCACTGCGACCTGGTCCACGGCGGTGGCGGCTCCCCGACCGCGGCCCCCTGCAAGACGGGCGGTCGACCGTCCACGGCCTTCGTCGAGCAGGAGCTGACCGATGCCGGCGCCATCATCGCCGCGGCCTCCGGGCAGAGCCCGGTCCCGTACTGGCGGCCGCCCTACGGAACGTACGACCAGACGCTGCTCGACGTGGCCGCGGGCGTGGGGTACACGAAGACCATCCTGTGGAGCATCGACACCATCGACTGGATGCCGATATCGGACGGCGGCCCCACGGCGCAGCAGATCGCTTCCAAGGTGGTGGCGAACGCGGTCAGCGGCTCGATCGTGCTCGACCACCTCGGGGGGTACGAGACGCTTGCTGCGCTGAAGATCATGGTTCCGCAGCTGCGCCAGCGCGGCTTCACCCTGACCTCGATCTCCGACCTCTTCGATGGCTGAACACCTTGAGGGAGACGCCCAAATGCCCGAGACCACCACGCGATCGCGCACAGAGCAGCTGCATGTCACCGGCGACGAGCTGCTCGCCACCGTCCGCAAGCTCGTTCACGAGGGCAACGTGCGGCGGATCATCATCCGCAACGAGGAGGGCCGCACCCTGGTCGAGCTGCCCCTGACGGTTGGAGTCATTGGCGCAGCGCTGCTGCCGGTGCTGGCGGCAGTGGGCGCCATCGCGGCGATCGCCACCGACTGCGAGCTCGTCATCGAGCGGGTCGAGGAGGTCTAGGGAGCGCTCGTCCCGTCCGCCGCGCGGGCACCCCGGCCAGCGTCCGCAGGCGCGCCCGCAGCTGCGCGTCGGTCATCGGCTCCGCCGGCGTGACCTCCACGTGGCGCTCGCGGTGATGGGCTGCGTCGTCGGCCGCGATGACGCTCGCCAGCCGCTGGCGCACGGTGCCGGGGCCGATGATCTGCAGCTCGTCCGCCGGGTCGATCCTGTCGGCCACGCCGCGCAGGAAGCGCGCCTCACGATCGAGGCGACGCGCCTCGGCGGCGTGCCCGGGGCCCGCCCCGCCGTGGTGCACGGTCGGGGCGTGGGCCACGTGGCCGGTGGAGCGGTGACGCGCGGGGATGTCGCTGTCGAGGTGGCGAAGCGAAGGGCGGACGCCGTCCCAGCGGACCAGGGTCGCTCCGCGCGCGTCGATCCAGACGACCGTCCGGTGGGGCACGGTGACGCGTGGTGCCGGCGGCCGAGGGCTCATATGACCACACCTCCCGAGGGCACGGCCGCCGCGACTGGCTGCGGACCGTTCAGCCGCACCCTGCGCTCCCCGGAGACTGCCGCACGCAGACCCGCCTGACCAGTGCCCTCGGTCACCTTCCGCCTGGAGGGTCCCACCAGATCGTGACCACGGCCCGCTCGGGAGACGCGGGTCCGCCGGTCAGCCGGCCGGCCGCGCGCAGGTCCTCGATGGCGGCGGCAACCTCCGGCTCCCGTTCCGGGGGCAGGCAGAGGTTGCGGCGCGCCCGTGTCACCGCTGCCTCGAGCGACGGGGCGTCGGTCGGCCGCGTCCAGCGGCGGACGGACGGGACGGCGCCGAGCGCGTGGACGGCCGCTACCGCGTCGTCGGCGGACGGTCGCTCCGGGCGACGGATGCCGTGGAAGCGCAGCCAGAGCGGGTTGACCCAGGCGAGCGGGTGCCGCGCCGAGATCTCGATCACGACTCGCCGTCGCGCATGCTCCGCCAGGGCGCCGAGGAAGGGGGCAAGGTCGGGCACGTCGTAGAGCACGTGGTGGCAGACGGCGACGTCGTGCACCGGCACGCGCCTGGCCAGCTCGGGCCAGCGTCCGGCCAGCGTCGTGGCCGGCAGGTCGAGCGCAGCCGCTTCCTCCCGCAGCGTCGCGAGGAGGCGCTCGTTTCGGTCGACCGCGGTGAGGCGCGTGCAGCGAGCCGCCAGCGCCAGCCCCGCGGCCCCGGCCCCCGCGCCGACGTCCAGCACGCTGCCCGTGCCCCCGGGGTTCGCGGCGAGCGCCTCGAGCGCTGCGGCCCGCGACGGATCCGCCCCGCCGTCCCGCCCGCGGCCGATCGCCGCCGCGGTCCTGGCTCGTTCGACGTAGATCGCGTCGCCCATGGCCCACGGCGGCTCCGGCGCGCGATCCATGATCTCGGACGGTATCTCCCAGGAGCGCAGCGCCTCGCTCCACGCCACGAAGGGATCGGGGGCCGGCTCGGCCGGAGGGTCGGCCGCCATGGGCATGTGCCGATCGCCCGCCGTCAGTCGGCCAGTCCGGCCTCGAGCGCATCGCCGAAGATGCCGACCGCGAGGTCGACCGCCGCGGCGTCCACGATCAGCGGCGGGCAGAGGCGCAGGGTCGACTCGCCGCACTCGAGGACGAGGAGGCCCCGTTCGAACGCGGCTCGCTCGACCGACGCGGCCTGCTCGTGGGTCTGGAGCTCCACGCCGAGCATCAGGCCGACACCGCGCACGTCGCGCACGGCGGCGTGCGGGGCGCACGCATCCTCGAGCCCCGCCCTGAGGCGCTCGCCCATGGCGGCCGCGTTCGGCAGCAGGCCGTCTCCCAGAAGGTCGAGGGTGGCGATGGCGGCCGCCGCGCAGACCGGGTTGCCGGCGAAGGTGGAGCCGTGGGCGCCCCGTGGCCAGGTCCAGACCGAATCGCGGGCGATGAAGCCGCCGATCGGCATCCCGGAGGCGATCCCCTTGGCGGTGGTCACGATGTCGGGCTCGACCCCCGCGTGCTCGATAGCCCACCATCGCCCGGTGCGGCCCATCCCCGACTGGATCTCGTCGGCGACGAGCAGGATCCCGTGGCGGTCGCAGATGTCGCGCAGGCCGCGCAGGAACGCCGTGGGCGCCGGGAAGTAGCCGCCCTCGCCCTGGATCGGCTCGACCACGATGGCGGCGACGTCGGTGGGTGCCATGATCCGGCCAAGGATCGAGCGCTCGAGCGCCTCGAGCTCGGCCGTGCCGTCTCCGCCGGACCCCTCGCGCCAGGCGCGCACCCGCGGGAAGGGCGCGTGCTCCACCATCGGCAGCAGGGGACCGAAGCCCGCGCGCTGCTGCACCTTCGAGTTGGTGAGGGAGAGGGCACCCAGGGTTCGCCCGTGGAACGCACCCTCGAAGGCGATGATCCCCGGCCGCCCGGTATGGTGGCGGGCAAGCTTGATGGCACCCTCGACCGCCTCCGTCCCCGAGTTGGTGAGGAAGACCCGGGCCTTCTCCTCGAAGGGCGCGATCGCCGCGACGCGCTCGCTCAGCTCGACGTAGCGAGGCTCGTAGAAGTCGGTCGCCGCGATGTGCAGGAGGCGGTCCGCCTGCTCCTTGATGGCCGCGACGACGGCGGGGTGGCTGTGCCCGGTGGCCGCGACGGCGATCCCCGCGGCGAAGTCCAGGAAGCGGTTGCCGTCGACGTCGGTGATGAGCATCCCGCGACCGGACGCGGCGACGAACGGATAGGCTCGCGTCAGCGAGGGGCTGGCGACCGCGTCGTCGCGCTCGATGATGGCGCGCGCCCGGGGGCCGGGCAGCTCGGTGATGATCGACGGCGCCGCCAGGGTTTCGGCAGCCGCCAGCGAGGGGGAGGCATGCGTGGACATGGATGAGACTCCGGAACGGAGCGGCGCGTCCTGCCCGCGCCCCTGGCTAGACCACCCCATATCGTAGCAAGGGCGGAGGCTGCTCCGGAACCCCCCGGCACGTCAGGCGGTGGCGCGAATGGCCTCCCCGATGAGCCCCGGGCCGCGGTACACGAGCCCGGTCCACAGCTGGACCAGGTCGGCTCCCGCGGCGAGCGCGGCCTCGGCGTCCGCGCCGGACTCGATGCCCCCCGAGGCGACGATCGCCAGCCGGCTCCCGACCTGGCGCCGCACGGTCGCGACGAGCCCGAGCGTCCGGGGGAGCAGTGCTCGCCCGGACAGCCCGCCCTCCTCGTCGCACAGCGGCGGCGGCGTCTCCAGGCCGAGCCTGGAGACGGTCGTGTTGGCCAGGATCAGGCCCGCGGCACCGTGCTCGATCGAGACCGAGGCGAGCACGGCGACGGTCGGCTCGTCGAGGTCGGGCGCAAGCTTGACGAAGATTGGGCGGGTGAGCGCAAGTCGTCGCCCGGCCTCGCCAAGGCCGGCCAGCAGCGCGCCAAGGGTCGCGGGTACCTGGAGGTCACGCAGGCCGGGCGTGTTCGGCGAGGAGACGTTGACCACGACGTAGTCGGCGACCGGTGCGACGAGGCGGAACGAGGCGGTGTAGTCGTCCACGGCATGCTCGGCCGGGGTTTCCTTTCCGCGGCCGATGTTGACGCCAACGGCAAAGCCCGGCGGAAGGTGCCGCCGCGCGAGCATCACGTGCCGTGCGAGCTCGGCGGCGCCGGCGTTGTTGAAACCCATCCGGTTGATCAGGCCGCCATCGGGCTCGAGCCGGAAGAGCCGTGGACGGACGTTGCCGGGCTGGGGGAGCGGAGTCACCGTGCCGACCTCGGCAAAGCCGAACCCGAGGGCAGCCCAGCCGCGCAGGGCGACGCCGTTCTTGTCGAAGCCAGCCGCCAGCCCGATCCGGTTCCGGAGGGTCAGCCCCGCCACGGAGACCCTCGAACGCGACCGGGGTGCGGCGCCGGCGAAGGCCAGGATGGAGCGTCCCACGGGGTCCTCGCCCGCGCCCTGCAGCCCGCGTATGGTCAGGCGATGGATCCTCTCCGGATCGAAGCGGAAGAGGAGCGGCCTGGCGACCCGGTACAGCGCCAGGCTGATCGTCTGCCGACCCATGGCGATTGTCGGCTCCTGCTCAGTCGCCGGCCGTCTCCTCTCCGATGATCGTCTGCGACTGCTCGCGCATGAACTGCTGGACGTAGTAGGGGCCGAGCCCGTTCTTGCCGGAGCTGCCCGATCCCTTCCAGCCCCCGAACGACTGGATGCCCGGCCAGGCGCCGGTGGTGGCGCCGGCCCGTCGGTTGACGTAGACCACGCCGGCCTGGATCCCGTCCAGGAAGCGGCGAATCTCCGCGTCATCGTGGCTGAAGATACCGGCAGTCAGGCCATAGGGCGTGGAGTTCGCCAGGGCGACCGCCTCGTCCACCGAGTCGACCTCGCCCACGACGAGGAGCGGGACGAAGAGCTCGTCCCGGAAGAGCCGATGGTCGGTCCGCAGGCCGGAGACGACGGTCGGGGTCGGGAAGTAGCCGCGCTCCGCGCCGCCGGAGGCCAGGATCTCGCCCCCGGTCTCGATGGTGCCGCCGTCGCGGCGCGCCTCCTCGACCGCCTCGCGGAACTTCGCCAGCGCGCGGTCGTTGATCACCGGTCCCATCCAGTTCTCGCGGCGCGTGGGGTCGCCGACGCGAATCGCCCTGGTCTTCTCGACGAGCAGGTCAAGGAACGGGCGTGCCACGGACCGCACCACGTACGCGCGGCCGGCGGCACTGCACTTCTGGCCGTCGTAGCCGAACGCGGAGCGCATCACCCCCTCAGCCGCCTCCTCGAGGTCCGCGCTGGCGGTGACGATGGCGGGGTTCTTGCCTCCCATCTCGGTGATGATCGGGCGCGGGTAGTCCCGGGTGAAGTGCGTGTAGAGCTGCATGCCGACCGCGTAGCTGCCGGTGAAGACGAGCCCGTCGATGCCGGGATTCTCCTGGAGCTCGGCGCCCACCGTCTCGCCAGGCCCCGTGACCAGGTTCACCACCCCGGCCGGAACGCCGACCTCCCGGAGCGCCTCCACGTACCGGTAGGCGAGCAGCGGCGCGTCGGAGGAGGGCTTCATGACCACCGTGTTGCCGGCGATGAGAGCGCCGGCCGCCGGGCCGCCGGCGAGCGCCATGGGGAAGTTGAAGGGGCTGATCACAGCCCACACCCCGTGCGGCTTGAGCACGCTGCGGGTGTGCTCCGTTGACGAGAGCGACCCCATCGGCTGGTCGAAGCCGTGGTTGCGCTCCATGACGTCGGAGTAGTAGCGCAGCAGATCAGCGGTCTCCTCCACGTCGCCGAGCGCTTCCAGCCGGTTCTTGCCGACCTCGATGGCCATGAGCGCGGCGTACTCGAACTGGTGCTCGCTGATGAGGTCTGCCGCGCGGCGCAACAGCTCGATGCGACGCTCCCAGCCGAGATCCCGCCAGGCTGGAAACGCCGCCCGCGCAGCCGCGATGGCGTCACGGACGTCCTCGCGCGTGCCGACCGGGAAGCGCGAAACGACCAGGTCGGTGTCGATGGGTGAGCGATCCTCGAACTCGCGCTCTCCGCTGCGGCGCTCGTCGCCGATGAGCATCGGGTAGCCCTTCCCGAGCTGGCCGCGGGCGGCCTCGACGGCACGGTCGAAGGCGGCCTGGAGCTCCTCGTTGTCGGCGGACAGGGTGGCGTAGGTGATCTTCATCCGCGGCGTGCCGGTGGTGACCATGGGTGATGGAGCCTCCTTGCGGTGCGCACGCGCCCGCGGCGGCGGGCGCCATCGGTCAGACGGGGGTTGGGGGACCATTATCGCACCGGCCCGGCGGCGGACAGGCCGAGAGCCAGGCTCCGGGGGGAGAAGAGCCTGGCCCTCGACAGCGTCATCCTACATGGGCGGAGGGATGCCCTGCAACACGGATTCTGCGTGGTTTCGACGCTGTGGTCACGGAATCCGGCGAAGTGGTGCGCGGGAGCGACAACGGGCTCAGCGCTGGCGGTGGTAGAGGCCCAGCTTGAGCGCCAGGCTGGTCCGATGCGGACCCATCAGGTAGGCCCGTCCCCGGTCGCCGTACAGCCTCGGCAGCAGCGCGCTCGCCGTCTCCTCGTCGCCCAGCTCCAGGCTGGTGTGGACGACCTTGATCTTGAACCCGTTGCGCAGCCACCAGCCGGTTCGCCGCTGCGTCGCCGCCAGCGCGTACGCGACCACCTCGGGCTCGAGGAGGGCCGCCACATCGTCGCGCCCGTAGTAGCCGATGGCGACCAGGCGGCCGCCCGGTCGCAGCACCCGCATCGCCTCCGCGACGGCCGGCAGCGCGGAATCGTCGGGCTCGATGGTCCCCGAGAGGACCAGGTCCACGGCGCCGTCCCGCAGCGGCAGCGCGGTGGGCGAGCCCTCCACGATCCTGATGTTCGGCTGGTGGGCCTCGCCGGCCCGGCGGCGGGCCGCCTCGAGGAGCTCCGGGTCGGACTCGATCCCGTACGTGCGGCCGGTGCGGCGCGCGAGCAGCATGGGGTAGTGCCCGATCCCGGTCCCCACATCCGCGATGCGTTTCCCGGAGAGGGGTGTGATCCGCTCCAGCGCGGCAAGGACCCGGCGCTCGGGGTCGAAGACCTCACCCAGGCGGCGGTGGAGGTCGGGATCGGGCTCGGACCAGGCAGGCAGGATGGCGCGCATCGGCCCGTCCAGCCTACGGCACGGAGACGCGGGTGGTGGCAGGTCCGCCGCTCTCGGAGGTGAGGAGCGCCTCTCCGGCAAGGAACTGGAGGTCGAAGGCGACCGCGCCGGGCCGCCGCCTGGTCACCACGAGAGGAATCGTGAGCGTCGCGCCGGGATCGAGCGGTCCCCAGCCGAGCGAGGTCGTCCCGGCCGGTTCGCCCATCTCTCCGGGGCCGATCACCCACTTGGTCCACGGCTGGACGAGAAAGCCGGTCAGCCGCCGGGCCGATGGGGTGAAGGGCGCCAGGTAGAGGACCTGGTCCAG
>CAYVLM010000023.1:0-11649 GCA_964452225.1 uncultured Steroidobacteraceae bacterium
TCGACAAGCCGATGACCGCTTCGATTGAAGAGGCCGAGGCCGTGGTCCGGGCCGGCACCTCGCCAGGGGTGGCCCATCGGTTCTGCACCGGCGCGCCGCCCACGAACGACCAGAGGAGCTCGACCGGATCGATCCTCGCCGCCCGGAGCGCCTGCCAGGCCCGGGCGTTGCCTATGGCGGCACCGATCTTTGCCCGGTTGCGGACGATGGCCGGGTCGGCCAGCAGGCGCGCGGTGTCGTCGGCGCCGAACGCCGCGACCGCGGCGGGGTCGAACCCGGCGAAGGCGTGCCGGTAGCCCTCCCGCCGGTGGAGGATCGTGGACCAGGCCAGGCCAGCCTGGGCGCCCTCGAGGATCAGCATCTCGAAGAGACGGCGCTCGTCACGAAGCGGGACTCCCCACTCGAGGTCGTGGTACGCGAGGTAGTCGGGATCGCCCGGCGAAGCCCACCCGCAGCGCGCGCGGCGCGCACGCGGTGCTGGTCTCGACGTGGGTATGGTCATGCCGGAGGGCGAGGATAGCCCGCCCGCGTGGCGGCCGCCATCGCTGCGCTGGGCCACGAGGCCGTACGATGACGTCGTGCGTCGGGTCGCCCTGTTCCTGCTCGGTGCCTTTGGCGGCATGGTTGCCGCGGCGGTCACCGCGCGCAGCCTGATCGGGTCTCGTGGCGACGAGGCGAGTGACGAGCTCGGTCTCGTCACGATCATGGATGCCCTGGACCTGGAGAGCCGATCCGTCGCCTTTCGGGGCGGGAGCGTCAGCGCCTGGATGGCGAGCGTGGACATCGACCTGCGTGAAGCGCTGATCGACCCGTCCGGAGCAGCGCTCGAGCTGGTTGCCCTCACCTCGGCCGTCACCATTCTTATCCCGCCAACATGGCGGGTTTCAGTCCGGGCGCGTGGCGCGGCGCAGGCGATAACGACGGAGCTCGATGGCCAGGATGCCCTGCCACCCGGCGCACCGACGCTCGCGGTGCGGCTGCTCGTCGTCGGATCCGCGGTGGAGCTCAGCAACCGGCCCGACGGCCATCGATCGGCCTGAGGACGCCTGAGGCGTGGGGCTCCGCGCATCGGCCGGCATCCTGCTCGCGGTCCTGCGCAACCCGCGCATCGCCGTCGTGGAGCTCGCCTACCTCGGCTTCTCTCTCGCTGAGTGGATGGTCTGGATCGGGATCATCATCTACGCCTTTGGCGTCGGCGGTGCGACGGCCGTGGGCGTCGCGGTCCTGGTCCAGCTCGCCCCGTCCGCGCTCCTGGCACCGCTGGGGGCGGTCGTTGGCGATCGATACCGGCGGGACCGCGTCCTCGTCGCCGCGTACCTCATGCAGGGTGCCGCGGTGCTGGCCCTCGCCGGCGCCATCGGTGCGGATCTGCCGGTGGCGGCGGTCTACGGCCTGGCCGCCGTGGCGAACGCCACCATGACCCTCACCCGGCCGCTGCAGGCCGCGCTGGTGCCCGCCCTCGCCGAGCGACCCGCCGAGCTGACCGCCGCGAACGTGACCGCCGGGACGATCGAAAACGCCTCCATCCTGGTAGGTCCCGCCCTCGCCGGCCTGGCGGTCGCCGTTGGCGGGCAGGCGGTGCTCTTCGTGGTGTCCGGGACCGCGATCCTGGCATCCGGCCTGCTGGTCGCCGCGACGCTGTCGAGGGTGGCCCACACCCTGCCGGTGCCGGCTCGTGAGGGCCGTCAGCACCCGGTTGCGGAGGTGCTTGCCGGGCTCGCGGTTCTTGTGCGGCCCGGGCGCCCACGTACCGTGGCGGCCGTCTTCTCCGTCGCCGAGCTGGTCTGGGGCGCCGTCGACGTCGTCGTCGTCGTGCTGGCGCTCGACGTCCTTGCCGCCGGGCAGCCGGCGGTCGGCTACCTCAATGCGGTCATCGGTGCCGGGGGGCTCATCGGCGCCGGCCTCACCGTCGGGCTCATCGGGCGGCGTGGCCTGGCGATGCCCTTCGGCATCGGCGTTGCCGTCTTCGGCCTTCCGCTCGCCTTCCTCGGGCTCGGTGGCCTCGCCGTCGCGATCCCGCTGCTGATTGTCTCGGGGGCGGGACGGAGCCTCATGGACGTCGCCGGTCGCACGCTGCTCCAGCGCGTCGCACCGCATGCCCTGCTGGCGCGGGTCTTCGGCGTGCTGGAGGGAATCGACATGGCATCGCTCGCGCTCGGCTCGCTGGCCGCGTCCCTGCTCATCGAGGCGCTGGGCCCGCGGGCTGCCTTCGTGGCGATCGGCCTCCTGCTGCCGCTGGCGGTCATGGCGGCCGCCAGGTCCCTTCGGAGGATCGACATGTCGGCCGAGGTCCACCTCGCCGAGGTTGAGCTCCTGCGCGGCATCCAGATCTTCGCGCCGCTCTCCCCCCTCGTGCTCGAAGGACTGGCGGCGAGCCTCGTCTCTGCCCGTGCCGAGGCGGGCGCGACGATCATCCGCCAGGGCGAGGCGGGCGATCGCTACTACGTGCTGGCCGAGGGACGCGTGCGGGTGCTGGTCGACGGAGCGCCGGTCCGCGATCTCGCACCGGGCCAGGGATTCGGGGAGATCGCTCTGCTGCGCTCCGTCCCACGGACTGCGTCGGTCGTGGCGCTGACCGACGTCGCGCTCCTCTCACTGGAGCGGGGTCCGTTCCTCGAGACGGTTACCGGGCATCCACAGAGCGTCACGGCGGCGAACGCGGTCGTCGCTGGCCACCTGTCGCCGGCGGGCTGAGCGGGAGCGTCCTGCCGCTCTAGAGCCCCATCGCCCGCCGAAGGGCGACCGGATCCGGTGCAACCGGCGAGAGCGTGCCCTCCTCCGGCTGGACCGCGTCGGGGTCCTTGAGCCCGTGCCCCGTCAGCACGCAGACGACCGTCTCGGACCGATGGAGGCGCCCGTCTCCGGCGAGACGCCGCACGCCGGCAACACCGGCCGCCGAGGCTGGCTCGCAGAAGATCCCTTCGAGACGCACGACGTCGCGCTGAGCAGCGAGAATCTCGGCGTCGCCGACCGACTCGATCACGCCGCCGGACTCGTCCCGTGCGGCAACCGCCGGCTCCCACGATGCAGGGTTCCCGATCCTGATCGCCGTGGCCACCGTCTCCGGATGGGCCACCGGTGCACCGCGGACAATGGGGGCTGCGCCATCGGCCTGGAAGCCGAGCATGCGCGGGCGGCGGCTGCCGCGTCCCTCCGACGCGTAGCGCGTGAAGCCGGCCCAGAAGGCGGTGATGTTGCCCGCGTTGCCGACCGGCAGAGCCAGGGCGTCGGGTGCCCGGCCGAGCGCGTCGCACACCTCCCATGCCGCCGTCTGCTGCCCGGCGATGCGATCGGGGTTGATGGAGTTGACGACGGTGGCAACGCCCTCGTCACCCAGGTGACGGACCGCGTCGAGTGCCTGGTCGAAGTTGCCCTCGACCATCACCAGGCGGGCGCCGGCGACCAGCGCCTGCGCCAGCTTGCCGCGGGCGACCTTGCCCGCCGGCAGGAGGACGAAGGCGTCGATTCCCGCGGCCGCCGCGTACGCTGCCGCCGAGGCCGCGGTGTTGCCAGTCGAGGCGCACACCACCGCGCGCGCGCCCGCGGCCAGCGCGCGGGTCACGGCGAGCACCATGCCGCGGTCCTTGAAGCTTCCGGTGGGGTTCGTGCCCTCGAACTTCAGGTACAGCTCGTCGAGGCCGAGCTCGGCACCGAGACGGCGGGCGTGGACGAGCGGCGTGCCGCCCTCGCCGAGGCTGATCGGGAACGCCTCGTCGGGCCGGGCGAGGAGGTCCCGGTATCGCTCGAGGAGCGGCCGGGGGGTGGGCATCTCGCCGCCGAGTATAGGCAGTCGCGCGGGGCTCTCGAACGCCGCATTCCGTCCCGCGGAATCCCACGAAACGCACCAGCCGGGCCTATCCTTGCTCTGCACCCACCACCCTGGAGGACCCGAACCGTGCGTGTCCCGCTGAGCGTCCTGGAGTTTCGTGATCGTGCCGCTTCCTTTTTCGGCGGCGCCGAGGCGGTGGTCGACGGCGACAAGCGCTTCACCTACGCGCAGTACGCGGATCGAACCCATCGGCTGGCCAACGCCCTGCGCGGAATTGGTCTCGAGCCGGGGGACCGCGTCAGCTTCATGAGCTACAACAGCCATCAGCTGCTCGAGGCCTACTACGGCGTTCTTGAGGCGGGCTGCGTCCTGAACCCCCTGAACGTCCGCCTGGCACCGGCCGAGATCGGCTACATCCTGGGCCACGCCGGTTCGCGGGTGGTCTTCTACCACGCCGACTTCGAGCCGATGGTGACCGCTCTTCGTCCCTCGCTTCCCGACGAGGTGCGATGGGTCCGGATGGAGGGTGCCGCCGACGAGTACGAGCCGCTCCTGGAGGCCGCCTCCGCGGACTACGTGGCGCCGGAGATCGACGAGGACGCCATGGCCGAGCTCTTCTACACGTCGGGGACCACCGGCCGACCGAAGGGCGTGGTGCTCACCCACCGCAACCTGCACCTGCACGCGATCAACACGGCGATCGCGCTGCGCGTCACCGATGCCGACACCCTGCTGCACGTGGTGCCGCTCTTCCACGTCAACGGCTGGGGCGCACCGCACTGGCAGACCCTGGTCGGCGGCCGGCACGTCATGCTGCGCAAGTTCGACCCGGCGGAGCTCCTTCGCCTGGTGGAGGCCGAGCGGGTGACCCTGGTGCTCGGAGTGCCGACCATCTTCAACGCGCTGGTGAACCATCCCGACCACGCGACCCGCGACCTGTCCAGCCTCCGCCAGGCGATGATCGGCGGTGCCCCGGCGTCGCCCACGCTGGTGGAGGCCATCGAGCGCGAGCTCGGCTGCCTGGCTATCGTGGGCTACGGGCTCTCGGAGACGACCCCGGTCATCGCCCTGGCCAGGCCGCGGATCTGGCTCACCGAGGCCGAGGCGCCCGGGATGGAGGCCGCCCGCAAGGCGATGACCGGGTATGCGCTGCCCGGCTCTCAGCTGCGGGTCGTCGACAACGACGGGGCCGACGTGCGGGCCGATGGCGAGCAGATCGGCGAGATCGCAGTGCGCAGCAACGTCGTCATGGATGGCTACTATCGCGACCCCGAGGCGACGGCGGAGAAGATCCGCAACGGCTGGTTCCACACCGGGGATATGGCGACCGTCGACGACCAGGGGTACATCCTCATCAAGGACCGCTCCAAGGACATCATCATCAGCGGCGGCGAGAACATCAGCTCGGTCGAGATCGAGAACGCCATCGGCTCGCATCCGGCGGTCATGGAGTGCGCGGTCATCGCCGCTCCCGACGATCGCTGGGGAGAGGCTCCCGTGGCGGCGGTGGTGCTCAAGGAGGGCGCGTCGGTCACGGTGGACGAGCTGCGTGATCACGTCCGGGCTCAGCTGGCCGGCTTCAAGGTCCCCCGCGACATCGAGTTTCGCGACGCGCTGCCCAAGGGCGGGACCGGCAAGATCCTCAAGAACGAGCTGCGCGAGCCGTTCTGGGAGGGCCGCGAGAAGCGGGTCAACTAGCGGCTCTCGCGGAGAGAACGTCGGTGACCGGCGCTAGGCGCCGAACGCGTCCCGGACGATGCGCGCCTGCTCGGCGACGTGTGCCGTGTGGTAGCCCTCGGCCGGGCGCGAGCGTTCGGGGCGGGAGATGTCGCCGAGCGGGATGGTGAACGGGACCAGGTGCCGGATCTTGGGCAGCACGAACTTGCGGGCGCCCATGTTCCGCGGCTCCTCCTGGGCCCAGCTGACCCGCTCGACGCCCGGGTAGCGGGCGAGCGTGTCGCGCAGCGCGTCGGTCGGGAACGAGTAGAGCTGCTCCACCCGCACGATGGCCACCTCCGGCATGGCGGCGCGGTGCTCCGAGCCGACCAGGTCGTAGTAGAGCTTGCCGCTGCAGACGATGACCCGGCGCACCGCGGCCGCCGCATCGTCCGTCGCCCGCTCGGGGTCGTCGAGGACCGGCCGGAAGGCACCTCCGGTGAGGTCCGCGAGGCGCGAGGCGGCGGCCGGCAGGCGAAGGAGGGACTTGGGCGTCATCACCAGCAGCGGTCGCAGCTCGGTGTGGCGCGCCTGGCGCCGGAGCAGATGGAAGTACTGCCCCGGCGTGGTGGGATAGACGACGCGGATGTTGCCCTCCGCTCCCAGAGCCAGGTAGCGCTCCAGCCTCGCTGACGAGTGCTCAGGGCCCTGCCCCTCGTACCCGTGCGGCAGCAGCAGCGTCAGCCGTGAGGTCTGCCGCCACTTGGCCAGGCCGGCGATGAGGAACTGGTCGATGATGATCTCCGCTCCGTTGGCGAAGTCGCCGTACTGCGCCTCCCAGATCACCAACGCCTCGGGGGCGGTGACGGCGTAGCCGTACTCGAACCCGAGCGCCGCGTACTCGCTCAGCGGGGAGTTGAGCACCTCGAAGCTGGCCCGGGCGTCGTCGAGGTGGTGGAGCGGCGTGTACGCATTGCCCGACTGCGTGTCGTACAGCGTCTGGTGACGCTGGCTGAAGGTGCCGCGCACGGTGTCCTGGCCGGATATGCGGATGGGTGTGCCCTCGGCGACGAGCGAGGCGAAGGCGAGCGATTCGGCGTGGCCCCACTCGATCCGTCCGGTGGCGCCCTGCGTCGCGTCCTCGTCGAGCGCCGCAAGGCGTCGCGCCAGCTGGCGCTCGAGCTTGGCGCTGACGCTGAACCCGTCCGGCCAGCGGTGCAGCTGCCGGTTCAGGTCACGCAGCCGGTCCGCGTCGATGGCGGTCTCCGGTTCGGCCACCCGCTCGCGCGGGAGCGCATCGGTTCCCCGGTCGAGCGGGGGCTCCGCGGCGCGCTTGCGAACCGCTGCCTGGCGCTTGGCCAGCGCCTTTGCCAGGGCCTTCGCTTCCTGGTCCGCCTCGTCCGTGGTCACCACCCCGTCGGCCTCCAGGCGCTGCAGGTAGCGCTCGCGGACGCTGGGGTGGGAGGCGATCCGCGCGTACATGAGCGGCTGGGTGTAGGCGGGCTCGTCGCCCTCGTTGTGCCCGTAGCGCCGGTAGCCGACCAGGTCGATCACCAGGTCCGCGTCGAACTCGGCCCGGTACATCATCGCCAGGCGGGCGGCCGCCAGGCACGCCTCGGGGTCATCGGCGTTGACGTGGACGATGGGCACGTCGAAGCCCTTGGCCAGGTCGGAGGACCAGGTCGTGGAGCGCGCCTCGCCGGCGCCGGTGGTGAAGCCGATCTGGTTGTTGGCGATGAGGTGGACCGTGCCGCCGTTCGCGTACCCGGGCAGACGCGAGAGGTTGAAGGTCTCGGCGACCACGCCCTGGGCGGCGAAGGCCGCATCACCGTGGATCAGGATCGGCAGGGTGACCCGGGTGTCGACCGATGCCACGGCCGTGGTCCTGTCGGTCTGCTCGGCCCGGGCGCGCCCTTCCACGACGGGGTCCACCGCCTCGAGGTGCGAGGGGTTGGGCATCACCGTCACGGCCACCTCGCCGGCGCTGCAGGGGAAGACCCCGGCTGCGCCGAGGTGGTACTTGACGTCGTCTGCCTCGCCATCGGGCACGACCGCTTCGTCCGGCCGACCCGCCTCGAACTCGGCGAGGATCGCGTCGTAGCTCATTCCCACGATGTGGGCCAGCACGTTGAGCCGTCCACGGTGTGCCATGCCGATGACGGCCCGATGCGTTCCCTGCGCCGCGGCCATCTCCAGGACCAGGTCCAGCATGGGCACCATGGCATCCAGGCCCTCGATGCTGAACCGCTTCTGGCCAAGGTAGGCGCGATGCAGGAAGCGCTCCAGGCCCTCCACGGCGGTGAGGCGCTTGAGGAGCCGTCGTCGGGCGTCCCGGCTCAGCGCGGTGCGGTGCTCGCCGGACTCGATCACCCGCCGCAGCCAGGCGCGTTCCCGGTGATCGCCAATGTGCTCGACCTCGTAGGCGATCGTCCCGGTGTACGTGCGCTGCAGGCCGGCGAGCAGGTCGGAGAGGGTCTCACCGGGCAGGTGGACGCCGAGCCCGGCGGCGGGAATGCGGTCCATGATCTGGCGCGTGAGGCCGTGGAAGGCCGGATCAAGGGCGGGGTCGCCCGGCGGCTCGCTGCCGAGGGGATCGAGCTCCGCACCGAGGTGCCCGTACAGGCGGTAGGCGTCGACGAGGGCCATCGCCGCCGCCACGTGCCGCAGGTCCTCGGCCGCGGTCCCCGCCGCGGGCGGGGCGGGCGACGGCGAAGCCGGTGGCGAAGCCGCCAGCGTCACGGGCTGCGGGGCCGGAGCCGGCCCAAGCGCTGCGCCCAGCGCGGCGAAGACCTCGGTGTAGAACTCGTCCTCGCCGCGCAGCTCGGCCTCGACCCTGGCCAGGAAGAGGCCCGACTCCGCGCCCTGGATGACCCGATGGTCGTAGGTGCTGGTGATGGTCATCACCCGTCCGCCGGCCACGGAGCGGATCGCCCCGGTGGCGACGATGGCGCCCTGTCCGGGCATGAGGCGCGGGACCGATGCGGTGGTGCCCAGCGTCCCAGGGTTGGTCAACGTGATCGTGCCGCCCGCGAAGTCGTCGGGCGAGAGGCGGTTCGTGCGGGCCTGCTCCACGAGCTCCTCGTAGCGCGCGTGGAAGGCGGCGAAGTCCATGTCGTCGGCGCCCTTGATCACCGGCACCACCAGGAAGCGACCGCCATCGGGCCGCTCGACGTCCACCGCCAGGCCCAGGTTGACCGCCCCCGGATCGATGCGCAGCGGCTGCCCGTCCGCCTCGGCGTACGCGTGGGTCATGCCGCGCTGCTCGGCCGCGGCCCGCACGATGGCGTAGCCGATCAGGTGCGTGAAGCTCACCTTGCGGGGCGCCAGCTGGGCGTTCAGCTCGCGGCGGCGGGCCTCCAGCACGCTCACCTCGACGTCGCGGAAGCTCGTGGCGGTCGGCACCGCCAGCGAGCCCGTCATGTTCTGGACGAGCCGGGCTGCGGGGCCGCGGATCGGCGTGGCTCCCGGTGGGAGCGCCGGTTCCGTCTCCGTCTCTGGCTGCGCAGCGTCGCCGTTGCCGTTCCCCGCAAACGCGGAGACCGGCTCGAGGCCGGCGAAGCCCGCATCGAACCGCGCCCGCCACTCAGGCTCCACCGATGCCGGATCGACGCGGTAGCGCTCGTAGAGGTCGGCGACGTAGCCGGCGTTGATCAGGTTCAGCTCGTTGAGCTGCTGCTCCGGGTCGGAGGTGTCGCGGGCATCCATCGTCGAACAGGATATGCGCCGGAGCCACGGTCCGCCGCATGCGGCGGCCGTCCGCGGGTCGGTCAGGCCTCTCGGCGGTCATCCTCCGCGCCGTTCGGGCGCGGCTGAGCTGCCTGGGCTTGCGTCCAGGTCGGCTCGTCGGACTCGCCGGCATGGACGTCGCTGCGCGCCGTGAAGCCGCGCACCAGCAGGAGGAGACCCAGGCCGATCACCACGGCGGGCATCACCCAGTCGGGGAGCGGGAGAGCGGGGCCGCTGATCCCCAGGATGCCCTCGAAGAAGAGGAAGCCGGCGGCGAAGAGGCCCAGGGCGATGATGCACTGCCAGAGCCCGTTGCGGGCCATCTCGGCGTTGCGGGCGCGCGTTCCATAGAGCAGCATGCCGATCCCGCTCCCTCCCGGTGCGACCAGTGGCCAGGCATAGGCCCAGCTCTGCCAATGACCTGCCACGTTCTGGTACCCGAGGAGCAGCCCCACCATGGTGATGACCGAGCCCGCGATCGTCAGGCCGCTCCCGTTGCGCTGGGTCAGCCCCAGCACCACCAGGGCCAGGCCGGGGCCGATGACGTACAGGGGCCACCCGTAGCGGCCGAAGTCGAAGTTCAGGTACCCGCCGGCAAGGAAGATGAGACCAAGCACCACGAGGAGCGCGCCGAGGACGGCTACCCCACCGCTCCCGCGATGCTCCTCGGGCGCGAGCGGCGTCGGGTTCGGAGTGGTCATGCGCGCGATCGTACGGATCTGTTCGGCGCCGCACAAGGGCCGAACGTCGGCGGCGTCAGCGCAGCAGGAACCCGTCGCCGAGCGGATCGCGCTCGTCGACGACCAGGGTCTGGTACCCGGTCACGTAGGCCTC
The DNA here is from genome assembly GCA_964452225.1 of uncultured Steroidobacteraceae bacterium. Taxonomy (GTDB): domain Bacteria; phylum Chloroflexota; class Limnocylindria; order QHBO01; family QHBO01; genus CAVXEH01. The sequence continues at coordinate 9,986 of CAYVLM010000023.1, forward strand.
GCCGCTGATGGTGGTTTCCACCGCCCGGTGCTCGCCCAGGGTCGTCTCCCCATCGATCCGTCCACGGAAGACGGCGCCGGTGATCGAGGCGTTGGCCACCTCGTTGCCCACGCGCAGCCGGCCCCTCGCCGCGGCCTGGGCCAGGAGGGCCGAGGTGCCCGATCCGCAGGGTGAGCGGTCCACCTCGGCGTCGGCGAAGACCGTCACGTTGCGCCAGCCGCCGCCGGCGAGCCGCTCGACGATGATCGTGCCGTAGATGAAGCCCATCTCCGGGTGGAACGGATGCTGCACCGGATGGTCCCGCCGCAGGAGATCGGTGATGGCGGCACCGGCCCGGGTCAGCGCGTCTGTCGCCTCGGGCCTCACCTGCAGCCCCAGCGCATCGGCCTCCACGATTCCGTAGTAGGCGCCTCCGAAGCCGATGTCGATCGCCAGGCTCGTCCCGTCCAGGCTGACCGGCAGCTCGCGGGCGGCCAGGTAGGCCGGCACGTTGGCGAAGGCGACGCTCGCCGCCTCCACTCCGCCCGCCGGCGTGCGGCGCACCGCAACCCGGGCGGTCACCAGGCCGGCCGGCGCCTCGAAGCGGATCACCGTCTCCGGCTCCGTCACCGGGTACAGGCCCTCCTCGACGAGCGCGGTGGCAACCGCCAGCGTCCCGTGCCCGCACATCGTGGAGAAACCCTCGTTGTGCATGAACAGGATTGCCAGGTCGGCATCCGGCCGGTGCGGCGGCAGGAGCACCGCGCCGTACATGTCGCGGTGGCCACGCGGCTCGTAGATCGCCACCCGCCGGACGTCGTCCGCGTGCTCGCGAACCCAGGCGCGTCGCTGCAGGATCGGCAGGTCGGGAACCGGAGGGAAGCCGGCGGTGATCAGCCGCAGCGGCTCACCGCCGCAGTGCAGGTCGATCGCCTGGAGGGTGCGGCGGGTGCGGCTCACCCGAGCACCGCGCGGAGCGTCTCCACGTCCACGTTGCGCCCGGTGCAGACGACGGCCACCCGCCGGCCCGCGAGCTCGTTGGCGCGGCGAGCCAGGAGCGCCGCGATCCCGAGCGCCCCGCTCCCCTCCAGCAGGAGGTGGTGCTCGGTGATCGACCAGCGCATGGCGTTCGCGATCTCCTCCTCGTCGACGAGGACCACCTCGTCGAGAAGGCGCTTGCACAGCGTCCAGGTGATGCTGCCGCGCTCGATGTTGCCGGCGGTTCCGTCGGAGAGGGTGGGTGCGATCGGCATCGGCTTCGTGGAGCCGGACTCCCGGAAGGCGTACATCGGCGGCGAGGCCGACGGCTGCACGCCCACCAGGCGCAGATCCGGCCTGATCGGCTTCGCCCAGGTGCCGATGCCGGCGATCAGCCCGCCCCCGCCCACCGGAACCGCGATGGCGTCGCACTCGGGCCAGTCCTCGAGGATCTCGAGGCCGATGGTGCCCTGCCCGGCGATCACGTCCGGGTCGTTGTACGGCGCCACGTAGGTGGCCGCGCCCATCTCGTCGCGACGCCTCGCCTCCACCTCCGCGTCATCGGGGTCCCTGCCGAATAGCTCGACGGTGATCGTCGCCGTCTCGAGCGCGCGCAGGCGGGCCAGCTTGGCTGGCGAGATGCTTCCGTTGACCAGGATCGTGGCGGCCAGGCCGTAGCGGGCCGCGGCGTGGGCGACCGCGATCCC
>CAYVLM010000023.1:11659-12255 GCA_964452225.1 uncultured Steroidobacteraceae bacterium
CGATCCCGTGGTTTCCCGTGGAGGCGGCGACGATGGGCAGGTTGGGTCCGTCGCCCGCGTCCCGGGCAGCGGCCAGCAGCGCGACCCGGTTGTGCGCCCCGCGCGTCTTGAAGCTGCCCGTGGGCTGGAGCGCCTCGAGCTTGAGGCGGACCTCCGCCGCGCCACCGGCGCGGGCCAGGATGCTCGACGCCTCGAGGGGCGTGCGTAGGGCGATGCCGCGCAGACGATCCGCGGCCGCGAGGATGTCGCCGGGAGTGGGGAGGCGGGGTGGCACGCCCTGAGTGTATCGGGCGCGTCAGGCCGTAACCGAACCGAAAGGTGCGGGGTACGAGGATGGCGACGGTCTCCCCCCGACTCCACGGGAACCACCCTCCAGTCCCGTGGCGTGAGGCCCCGGTCCATCGGACCGGGGCCTCACAGATCATTCAGGCGATCGCCCGCGCCTCGTCCGCGGGATCGGGGTCATCGTCGCGGCCGGACGCCTCGACGAAGGCCCGGAAGCGACGGCTGATCCGCATCAGCTCACCAAGCCGGTCCTCGACACGAGCGCGCTCGACCGGGGTCGCCCAGTGGCGCAGCGTGAAGTCGATCTCGTG
>CAYVLM010000024.1:0-12169 GCA_964452225.1 uncultured Steroidobacteraceae bacterium
GTACATCTTCCGGTCGGTGCGCGAGGACCTGCAGCACGGCCCGGTCGCTCCGATCGCCCTCCTGGCGCTGAGGCCCGGATTCGAGCGCATTCGCCACCGCTTCGACTACGAGCGCTACGGCGGGACGCCCCTGCTCGGGGTCCGCGGTGTGAGCATCGTCACCCATGGCCGGGCCAAGTCGCGGATGGTGCGATTTGCCATGGAGGCCGCCTCCGAGGCCGCAGCGGCGCGAATCCCGGAGCTCACCGCGCAGTGGTCGAAGGCGCATCCGGCGACGCTTCGCGGCCGGCTCGTCGCGAGGTTGGGACGTGCCGAACGAGACTGAGGTCCCCAGCGGCCGTCCGCCCCGGCGCCCGCGCCGCAAGGCGAGCCGCCCCCGAGCGGCCCGCCAGGCGCGCCGGCTGGCGCTGATGGCGCTCTTCGAGGAGGAGTTCCGGCCGCGTCAGGCGCAGGAGTCCCTCGAACGACTGGCGGCCGAGCGTGGCGTCAGCGGCCCCGTGGCGGCGCACGCGACCCGGATCGTGGCCGGAGTTCTCGAGCATCGGGACGCGCTCGACGAGCAGATCGCCGCGCTCGCGCCCGCGATCCCGGTCTCCGAGCTGGGGCGCGTGGAGCGTACGATCCTTCGGAGCGCGCTGTACGAGATGCTATACTCCGCCGCGACCCCGAGCGGGGAGACGATCGAGGACGCCGTTTCTCTCGCCCGGATCTACGCCGGAGACGCTGCCCGGCGGCTCGTCAACGGAGTGCTTGGCAGCGTTGCGCGATCATCGGGTGGAGGAGGATAAGCACCTGTGGCCGAAGGCACAACGTTCGAGCGTCTCAAGAAGCTCATCGTCGAGCAGCTTGGCGTCGACGAGGATGAGGTCACGCCTCAGGCATCCTTCGTCGAGGACCTCAACGCGGACTCCCTGGACCTCGTCGAGCTGATCATGAGCCTCGAGGAGGAGTTCGGCATGGAGATCTCGGACGAGGACGCCGAGAAGATCCAGAAGGTGCAGGACGCGGTCGACTACATCGAGGAGCATCAGCAGTAGCGAACCAGTAGCCGATGGCGCATCCATCTGTCGACGAGCTGGGCGAGCGGCTCGGCATCGTTCTGCAGGACCCGGAGGCCATCGGGCAGGCGTTCGTTCATTCCTCCTTCTACAACGAGAACCCGACCGCCGCCGACGGGCACAACGAGCGCCTTGAGTTCCTTGGCGACGCGGTCATCGGGCTCGTCGTCAGCCGCCTCCTCTACGAGCGCTTCCCGAACGAGGACGAGGGGCTCCTCACCGCCCGTCGCGCGGCGCTGGTCAACCGCAACGCCCTGGCGGCCATGGCACTCGACCTCGGGCTCGACCGGCACCTGCAGCTGGGACGCGGCGAGGCCGAGGCGGGCGGCGCCACGAGGCCCTCGCTCCTGGCGGCGACCATGGAGGCGGTGGCCGGCGCGATCTTCCTGAGCGAGGGAATCGAGACGACCCGGCGCGTTCTTCGCAGCCTCTTCTCGGAGCGCCTCGAGTCGCCGGGAGAATCGGGCGCTCCGCCCAAGTCGGCGAAGAGCCGACTCCAGGAGTGGACCCAGCGGTACCGGCGCACCAAGCCGCACTACACCCTCCTCGGGACGTCGGGGCCTCCGCACGAGCAGACGTTCACCGTCGCCGCCGTGGTCGAGGGGCGGCAGCTGTCGGTGGGGGAGGGTTCCAGCCGGCAGCGCGCGGAGGAGCAGGCAGCCGAGTCCGCGCTCCAGATCCTGGTGTCGTCCGTGATGCCGGGTGAGGGTGGCGAGGAGGAGGGTGCCCTGCCACCAGCGGCCGCGAGCGAGCGGTCGACCGATGTCGGGGCCGGTTCACGATGAGCCGCTCGCCGGCGAACCGCCGATGAGCCGCCTGCGCGAGCTCCGTCTCCACGGGTTCAAGACCTTCGCCGATCCCACGCGCTTCGTTTTCCAGCCGGGCGTCACAGCCGTCATCGGTCCGAACGGGAGCGGCAAGTCGAACATGGCAGATGCCGTGCGCTGGGTTCTCGGGGAGCAGTCGAACCGCTCGCTGCGCACCCGCCGCGCCGATGATGTCATCTTCGCGGGCAGCCAGCAGCGCAAGCCGACCGGCATGGCCGAGGCGGTGCTGACCCTCGACAACGCCGACGGCTGGCTCCCCATCGAGTACGCCGAGGTCACCGTCGGCCGCCGTGCCTACCGCTCGGGCGAGACCGAGTACCTGGTCAACGGCACGCGGGCCCGGCTCCGCGACGTGGTCGACCTCCTGGGGGCCGGCAAGGTTGGCGCCAGCTCGCTGGTCGTCGTCGGCCAGGGCACCGTGGATGCCGCGCTCTCCCTGCGACCGGAAGAGCGGCGCCAGCTCTTCGAGGAGGCCGCCGGGGTCAAGAATCTCCAGGTTCGCAAGAACGAGGCGCTCGCGCGCCTGCAGCGCGCCGAGGAGAACCGGACCCGGGTCGCCTACCTGCTTGGCGAGCTGCGGCCGCAGATGCGACGCCTGGCGCTCCAGGCGCGGCACCAGCAGGAGCACGACCAGCTCCGACAGCGCGGTCGCTCCCTCGTCGTCGAGCTCCATCGGCGGAGGGAGCAGTCGCTGCGGGAGGCGTTGGGCGAGGCACGCCGCGGGGCCGCCGCCGCGGCGGCGGCGGCCGACGCCTTTCGCGCCGAGCAGGCTTCCGGGCGGCAGGCGCTCGAGGCCGCGGAGGCGCGGTACTGGGAGAGCGACGCGGCCGCGCGCTCGGCGGCCGGCGAGCGGGAACGCACCCGGGAGGCGGTGATCCGCCTCGAGAGCCGCGCCGAAGCGCTCGCAGCACGACGCACGGAGCTGCAGGCAACGCTGGAACGCGCCACCGACGAGGCGGCCGAGGCGACGCGTCTTCTCCAGGAGCCACTCCCGGCAGATCCCGACCTCGACGTCGTGCTCGCGGAGGCGAGGGCGGCCGAGGAGGCCTGGCGTGCGGCACTGGCCGTGCAGGAGGCGGCCGATCGCGAGCTGCTGGCCGCGGAGGAGGCGCTTGCCGCAACCCGCAGGCGGGACGCTGACCTCATCGCAGGCGAGGCCCGTCGGGCCGAGGCCGCTGCTGCGGCGCAGGCACGCGTCGAGCGCCTGAGCGCGGACCTGCAGGCCGAGCGGGAGCGGGGTGCGGAGCTCGGTGCGGAGGTTGAGACGCTCAGTGAGCGGACCGCGGCAGCCGGCGCGGCGGCCGAGCGCCTCCGCGGGGAGCTGGCGACGCGGCGGTCGGAGTTGGACGAGGCTCACCGGCTGGCCGAGGCGGCGCGTCGCGAGGCGACCGAGGCAGCCGAGCGGCTCGCCGCGGCCCAGGCGGAGCTGGCCGCGCTGACGGAGCGAGCCGAGCTCGGGGGCCGGCTCGGCCAGCAGCTGGCGCGAACCGGCTGGGTCTCCCTGCTCGACACGCTGGCCGCACCCGACGATGCCTGGCCGGCGATCGAGGCCGTGGTTGGTGGCGAGGTCGCGGACGTCGTGCTCTGGCGCGAGGCCAGCCCCATCGAGGCGACGCTCGACGCCCGAGGGACGGCAAGGCTGCTCGACGGGCGCCGACCGCCGTCCGACCGCGAGAGGGGGGACGCCCTTGCAGCCGTGCGAGCCAGCCGGACCCTGGCGGAGTGGATCGGAAGGACGCCCGGGCCAGGCATCTTCGAGCGGGTGGCGGTCGCGCCGGACCTGGAATCACTGCTCGACGGCTGGCGCTCGCTGCCGCCCGGATGGTGCGCGGTCACCGAAGCGGGAGACCTGGCCGATGGCCGGGGCATTCTGGCCCTGCGCGGACGCGCCGATCCGCCCGGCGGCGAGGCGGCGAGGCAGCAGGCGCGCCGCCGGGATCTGGCCGGGCAAGTCGAGGCGCTGGAGGACGCGTATGCCGGCGTGGCCGATCGCGCCGCCGGGGCGGTCGCCGCCGCGGCAGCGGCGCAGCGGCGCCACGACGAAGCGAGGGACGTTGCCGAAGGCGCGGAGCTCGCGGCCACGCGAGCGCAGCGCGAGCTCGACGAGGCGAGAGCACGGCTGGCACGAAGCGAGGAATCCATCGCCGAGCTGTCGGCCACGCTCGACGCCGCGCGCGTCGGCTCGGAGACGCGGGCGCCCGCTTCTCCGCCGCCCGCCGCGGACTACGCGGCGCTCGAGAGCCGGGTGGCCGCGGCCCGGGAGACGCAGGCCGCCGCCGCGGCGCGACGTGACGCGAGCCGGACGGCGTGGCTGCAGGCGCGCCGTGCTGCCGACGGAGCCGAGGAGGCCGGGCTCGGCGCCCAGCGCGGACGCGCCGACCTGGCGGCCCGGCGGAGCCAGCTGCTGGCCATCCTCGACACGACCAGGGCGTCGCTCGAAGGCCTCGCCGGGGAGGAGGCTGCCTGCTCGACATCGCTGCAGGAGGCTCGCGCGGCCGACTCCGACGCGGCAGAGCGCAGGGTGCGCGCCGATGAGGCCCGCGAGCAGCAGCGAGCCGCGCTGCTCCGGCTGGAGCGCGACCGGTCCGGGGCCGGAAACCGGATGTCCGACCTTGACCGAGCGGCGCAGGCCGCCGCGGTGGAGGTGACCCGGCTGGAGGAAACGCTGGCCGGCCTGGCCAGGGAACGCGAGATCGCCCTCGAGGCGTTCGCCGGCCTTGCCGAGGAGCCGGCCATTGATCCCGCCCGGGACGCACGCTCGGAGCCTGACGCGGATATCGCGCTCCTCGACGACGGGGCGCTGGACGCGGAGCAGCGTCGGGTGCGACGCACGCTGGCCCAGATCGGCTCGGTGAACCCGTTTGCCGTCGAGGAGCATCGCGAGGTGGCTGCCCGGCTGGGGGAGCTGGAGAGGCAGGAGACGGACCTGCGCGGGGCCGTTGGTTCCACGCGCGAGCTGATCGCCCGCCTCGAGGAGCAGATCGGGGATCAGTTCGGCGCGGCCTTCCGGGCCATAGGGGAACGGTTCAACGAGTTCGTGCAGCTGCTGTTCGCGGGTGGCTCGGCTGCGCTCCAGATGGGGGAGGAGGACGGCGATGACGGCCCGGCCGGGATCGAGATCGTGGTGCGGCCACCCGGGAAGCGGCTGCAGCGCCTGGCGATGCTCTCCGGCGGCGAGCGGGCGCTGACCGGGGTCGCGCTGCTCTTCGCCATGCTCAGCGTGAACCCGGTTCCGTTCTGCATCCTCGACGAGGTCGACGCTGCGCTCGACGAGGCGAACATCGGCCGCTTCGCGGAGGCGCTCCGGCGCCTCGCGGAGCGGATCGACTTCGTCGTCATCACCCACAACCGCGCGACCATCGAGGTCGCCGACACCATCTACGGGGTCACCATGACCGATGCCGCCGTCTCGCGGCTCGTCTCGCTGAGGCTGTCCGACGTGCCGGCGGAGATCGTCGCCGAGGCGAGCGGCTGATGTTCCGGCGCCGCCGCCAGCCCGACCCCGGGCCGGGCGGGCCCGCCGACCCGGAAGCTCCAGGACCGGCGGCCGAGTCGCCGGGGACGCTCGCCAGACCGGCTCGCACGGCCTCGGGCCTCGCCGCGCTCGGTCTCGGCGGCCGACCGTCCGGGCTGGGGGCGCGTCTCCGCGCCATCCTCGCCGGCCCGGCCGCCAGCGAATCGACCTGGGAGGAGGTCGAGGAGGCGCTGATCGCCGGCGACGTTGGCGCCTCGACGACGCTGGATCTCGTCGAGTCCGCGCGGGAGCGCTATCGAAGCAGCAGCGGCCGCGGCGGCAATGACGTTCGGCAGGCGCTCACCGAGGAGATTCGCGAGCGCCTGGAGCGGGCGGGATCAGGCCGCTTCGAGCTCGGCGAGCCGCCGGCGGTCATCCTCTTCGTGGGAGTCAACGGGACCGGAAAGACGACGACGATCGCCAAGCTCGCCGCCCGGCTGCAGGGAGAGGGACGGACGCTGGCTCTGGCGGCCGCCGACACGTTTCGGGCTGCGGCCATCGAGCAGCTGCGCATCTGGGGCGAGCGGCTCCGGGTGCCGGTGATCGCCCAGCGGCCGGGGGCCGATCCCGGCGCCGTCGCCTTCGATGCGCTCGCCGCGGCGGAGTCCCGCAGGCTCGACGCGGTTCTGATCGACACCGCGGGACGCCTGCAGAACAAGACGCAGCTCATGGCCGAGCTGGGGAAGATCCGCCGCGTCATCGAACGTCGCATGCCGGGCCAGCCGCGCCACGTGCTCCTCGTCATCGACGCCACGACCGGCCAGAACGGTCTCGCGCAGGCGGAGGCGTTCAGCGCCGAGTCGGGGGTGACCGGCATCGTGCTCACCAAGCTCGACGGCACGGCCAAGGGGGGAGTGGCCGTCGCCGTGGCCGATCGGCTGGGGGTGCCGATCCTCTTCGTCGGGGTTGGCGAGGAGCTTGCCGACCTTGCTCCGTTTGACGGCGCAGCCTACGTGGAGTGGCTCCTGTCCGGCTGACCGTGCGCGTTGCCGACCCCGGTGGCCGGTAGTAGCATTGGCAGCCGTTTCGCGCCGGTCGCCACAGGCTGCCGGCGCGACTGGCGCCCTCGGCCGGCGCATCGACCCAGCTAGCGAGCAGCATGTTCGAATCCCTCTCCGCCCGTCTCCAGGGCGTCGCCGATCGGCTCCGGGGAAAGGCCAAGATCACCGAGGCCGACCTCGACCTCGCCCTGCGCGAAATCCGGCTCGCCCTCCTCGAGGCGGACGTGAACTTCCGCGTGGTGAAGGACTTCGTGGCGCACGTCCGCGAGCAGGCGCTGGGCAGCGAGCTTCTGAGCGGGCTGCATCCCGGCCAGCAGGTGGTCAAGATCGTCAGTGACGAGCTGGTGGCGACCCTCGGCGGGGAGCGGCACCAGCTGACGCTGGCGGGCCGCCCGGCGGTCGTGATGCTGGTGGGACTCCAGGGATCGGGCAAGACGACCACCGCCGCGAAGCTCGGGGTCCGGCTCCGGAAGGAGGGCCGGCGGTCGCTCCTGGTGGCGGCCGACGTCTATCGCCCGGCGGCGGTCGACCAGCTCGTGCAGCTCGGGGACCAGGTCGGGGTCGAGGTGCACTCGCGCCCGGTCGGGACTCCCGCGCTCGAGGTCGCCCGCTCCGGAGTCGAAGTCGCCCGCCAGCGCGGCCTGGACGTCGTGCTGCTTGACACCGCTGGTCGCCTCCACGTTGACGAGCCGATGATGGACGAGCTGGTCAGGATCGCCGGGGCGGTGACCCCGGCGGAGACGCTGCTGGTGGTCGATGCCATGACCGGCCAGGACGCCGTGCGCGTGGCCGAGGCGTTCCATGCGCGGCTGCCGATCAGCGGCCTGATCCTCAGCAAGATGGACGGGGACGCCCGTGGCGGAGCCGCCCTCTCGATCCGCAGCGTCACCGGCCTGCCCATCGCCTACGTGGGGACCGGCGAGCGGCCCGACGGGCTGGAGCCCTTCCACCCGGACCGGCTGGCGCAGCGCATCCTCGGGATGGGTGACGTCCTCTCGCTGGTGGAGCGGGTGCAGGAGTCGGTCGATCGCGACGAGGCGGAGCGCGTGGCGCGCCGGATGCTCGAGTCGCGCTTTACCCTGGAGGACTTCCAGGCGCAGCTGCACCAGATGAAGCAGCTGGGGCCCATCGGCCAGGTGCTCCAGATGATCCCGGGCGCCGGGCAGTTCGCCGGAGCTGCGCAGGCCGCGGTGGATGGCGGGGAGCTGCGGCGGATCGAGGCCATCATCGGCTCGATGACACCCCAGGAGCGCCGGCACCCGGAGCTGATCAAGGCCAGCCGACGGCGACGGATCGCCCTCGGCTCCGGGACGACCACCGCGGACGTGAACCGTCTCCTGCGGCAGTTCGGCGAGATGCAGCGGCTCATGAAATCCCTGGGCGGCAAGCAGCTGCCCGGTGGACCGATGCGCGGGATCCTGGGGGGACGCTAGGCAGGTCCCATGCGGCGCCTCGTCATCGCCCTGACGACCATCCTCACGCTCACCGGTGCGGCCGTGGTGGCCGGCTACCTGTTCGTGTTCGGCCCGGGGTCTGACCGCGCCGCTGACCTGGTGCCCTCGACGACGCTGGCGTACACCACCGTCGATCTGAGCCCGTCCACCGGCCAGGAGGTGAATCTGACGGGTCTCCTGACCCGGCTGCCCGGCTTCTCGGACCAGGCCTCGCTCGGCGAGAAGATCGACGAGCTCCTGCAGCGCTTCCTGGCGGGCACCGGCCTCGACTACCACGCCGATGTGAAGCCGTGGATCGGCGACCAGCTGACCGTCGTGGTGGTGCCCGTCGCGGGCGAGAGCGTCACCAACGCCGCCTCGGGCACCGTCGTGCTGGCCAGCGTCCGGGATTCGGCGGCCGCGGCCGCCGCCATCGAGGGGCTCGCCTCGCGCGTCGGCGCATCCCTCGGCTCGGAGCGCTACGACGACGTGGAGGTTCGGGTCCTGGGCGGCTCATCCTCCATCGCGATCAGCCGGGTGGCGATCGTGGACCAGATGCTGATTGCGGCATCGGGCGAGGCGGCCATGCGGGCCGTGCTCGACGCCGCCACGGGGCATGCCGGGCGCCTCTCCGACGAAGCAGGGTTTCGGGACGCCATGCAGTCGCTCCCGGCCGACCGCCTCGCGTCCATCTATCTGAACGTCGCCGGGATCGCGACCCTCGGCGGGCAGGCCATCGATACCAGCGGCTACTCGACCGCCGGCCTGGCGCTGGTCGCGACGCCCGATGGGCTCCGGCTCTCGGGGAGCGCCCCGTTCGACCAGGCGAGTGCCGGAGCGTCGGCCCGGACGGCGTTCGCGCTTGGGTCGGCGCCATCCTCACTCGCGGACTGGATGCCGGCGACGACGGAGGCGGAGCTCGTGTTCTTCGGGGCCCAGCAGACCTTCGACTCGCTGACCTCCGAGCTCGGATCCCTGCCGAACGGTGCCAGCGTGGTCCAGGCCCTGACGCAGCTGCGCGCCCTGCTGACCCTGGGCCTGAACATCAGCCTCGACAAGGACCTGCTGCCGCTGTTCGACCGCGAGGCGGCGATTGGCCTCCAGGGCCTCGGGACAGGCACGCTCCGCGGGCAGCTGCTGCTTCGTTCGAGCGATCCGGCCGCAGCGGCCAATGCCCTCTCGTCCATGCGCGCCGCGCTGCAGTCGCGGGGCGCATCGATCACCACCCAGACGGTCAGCGGGGCAACGGTGACGCAGGTCGCCATCCCGGGCGTGGGGCAGCTGGCGTACGCGACTCGCGACGGCGTCATCATCGTCGGCCTGACGCCGGCGGACGTCGCGGCCGCGCTCTCGGCGAACGCGTCGGGGGAGACGCTGGGCGCCTCTTCGGAGTATCGTGCGGCATTCGAGGTCGCCGGTGGACGAGGTGGCAACGAGCTCTACGTGGCAGGAACACGGGTCGCTGACCTGGTCGCCGCCGTGCTCGGCGAGCCCGTCGACGCGCTGCCGTCCGACCTGCGCGATATTCTCAGCCACGTCGGGGCACTCGCCCTCAGCGTCCCATCAGGACAGAGCGCCATCGAGATCCACGCCACGGTGACGGTCCACTAGGCCGCCCGGGCAGCGGATACGCATAAGGAAGGTAGGAACGAGATCTTGGCAGTTCGCATCCGGCTGGCCCGCGTCGGGGCCACCAAGCGCCCGTCGTACCGGGTTGTCGCGATCGACCGCCGCAAGCCGCGCGATGGTCGGGCGCTGGAGATTCTGGGTTTCTATGACCCCCTGACCGAACCGGCGACGGTTCGGCTGGAGGCGGAGCGGATCCGGGACTGGATCGGCAAGGGCGCCCAGCCGTCCGACACCGTGGTCAAGCTCCTCGCCCAGGCCGGTCTCGACGCACGCGGCCAGGAGGCCGCCGCGCCGGCGCCAAAGACCCGCTCCCGCAAGTCGACGGCGACGGCCGGCGAGAAGGCCTCGGCGTGAAGGAGCTTCTCGAGTACATCGCCCGCTCGCTCGTGGACGACCCCGACGCCGTCAGCGTGGAGGTCGAGGAGCGCGGCGACGAGGTCGAGCTGACGCTCGTGGTCAGCGAGGCGGACATGGGCCGGGTCATCGGGCGCGACGGGCGGATCGCGAACGCCATTCGCAGCCTCCTGCGGGTCATGGGGAGCCGCCAGGGGATCCACGTCGAGCTGGAGATCGTCGCCAACGAGTGAGCGGCTCGCGGTCGCGCGGGTGGTTGGTGCCAAGGGGCTGCGCGGGGCGCTGAAGATCGAGCTGCTCACCGACTGGCCCGAGCACCTCGCGGCCGGCGCCGCCGTCTACCTGGATGACGAGCCCACGGCGCGCAGGATCACCGGCGCCGAGCGGGGAGGCCGCGTCCCGGCAATCACCCTGGAGGGGATCGACAGCCGGGCAGCGGCCGAGCGGATCGTGGGACGCTACCTGGAGGTCGAGGCGTCGCCGCTTCCGGCGGGCACGTACTACTGGCACCAGCTCGAGGGGCTGCGGGTCGAGACGGAGGAGGGCCGGGTGCTCGGCGTCGTCCGCGAGGTGTTTCGGGCGGGGGAGGCCGAGGTGTATCGCGTGGAGGGGACCGATGGCGGCGAGCTCCTCGTTCCCGGCGTCCGCGACGTCGTCCGTCGCATCGACCTCGACGAGGGGCGGATGATCGTGCGGTACGAGGTCGAGGAGGTGCGCTGACCGATGCGCATCGAGGTGGTGACGCTCTTTCCCGAGCTCTTCGATGCCCCGCTTCGCACGAGCATCGTGGGGCGGGCGATCGAGCGCGGGCTGGTCGAGGTGTCCATCGTGAACCTGCGGGACCGCGGTCTGGGCCGGCATCGGTCCGTGGACGACTATCCCTATGGCGGCGGCGCGGGCATGGTGCTTCGTCCGGAGCCCCTGTACGCGGCCGTGGAGCCGCTTCGCGCGGCGGGCGCCACGGTCATCCTCATGGACCCGGCGGGGGAGCGCCTGACGGACGGCCTGGCGCGCACGCTGGCGGCGCACGCGCACCTGGCCCTGGTCTGCGGCCGGTACGAGGGCGTGGACGAGCGCGCCCGCCGCCTGGCGGATCGCGAGGTCAGCATCGGCGACTACGTCCTCACCGGGGGAGAGCTGCCGGCGCTGGTCGTCATCGACGCCGTGGCGCGCCTCGTTCCCGGCGTCATCGACCCCGCATCGCACGAGGGCGACTCGTTCGCAGACGGGCTGCTCGAGCACCCGCAGTACACCCGGCCGGAGGAGTACCGCGGGATGCGCGTCCCCGGCGTGCTCCTTTCCGGGGACCACGGCGAGGTGGCTCGTTGGCGCCGGAGGGAGGCCCTGCGACGGACGCGCCGGCGACGACCCGACCTGCTCGACGCCGCGCCTCTGACCGATGCCGACCGCGCCCAGCTCGAGGCGGACGAGGAGCCGAACAAGGACTGAAGAGCAAGCATTCGCGTGAGCGAGCGCAACACTTGACATCCGTATATCACGGAGTAGAGTCGGACCGACACCGGTCGACTGCCGTGACCCGGCTATGAACCCGGTTCGCGTTCTCTCGACGCCGCCCAACGATGCCACGCATCTGCCCTGCACCACCGGATGCATGGAGGAGCCGCGATCGCCGTCGACGTCGTCCCTGAGCTCGATGCGACGCACCCTGCGAGTGCTGTCCGCCGCGAGCGGAAGACCCGCAGCCTGATCGTCGCCGGTTCGCGGCGATCCCCGAGGCCCGATCAGATCCCGGCGCCCGGATGGCGCGGACGTGGCGGGGTGTGACATGCATTGCTGCAGGGACGAACGGTGCGATGAACCTGAGCACGCTGATCGATGGGGGAGTCGTCGAACGATCCAGGAGGGGGCACCGAGCGAGGCTGGCCCGCTCGTCTGATCCTTTGGCCGTGATGGTCCACCGGTCGTGTGGCCGGCGGGCGGCAACCCGTCAGGACTCAGAAAGGAGTTCAGCATGACCCAGGAGGCTCCTCCAGCAGCGGCGCCGGCAGCCGCCAAGGCCGATCCGGCCCCGCTCGGGCTCGCGGGCTTCGCCCTCACCACGTTGCTCCTCTCGGTGATCAACAGTGGCTGGGTGAAGGATGAGGGGGCGATCGCCCTCGTGATCGGCTGCGCCCTCGCCTACGGCGGGCTCGGGCAGATCATCGCGGGAGTGTGGGACTTCAGGAACGGGAACACGTTCGGCGGGACAGCGTTCAGCTCGTACGGCGGCTTCTGGCTGAGCTTCGCGGTCTTCGTCATCGTCTTTCCAGGCGCTGCGGTCGGTAACGAGCTGGGCTGGTACCTGCTGGCCTGGGGGTTCTTCACCTTCTACATGTGGATCGCCACCCTGAAG
>CAYVLM010000025.1:0-12141 GCA_964452225.1 uncultured Steroidobacteraceae bacterium
TGGGGCGTCCGGAGCTCGTGGCTGATGTTGGCGATGAAGTCGCGCCGGACCTGCTCCACGCGGCGGATGCGGGTGACGTCGTGGAGGAAGAGGAGCAGCCCGTCGGCCCCCAGCGGCATGGCCTCCACCTGGTAGGTCTGCGCGCCGAGGTGACCCAGGTGGACCTCGCCCTGGCGGTGCGTCCCGCGCTCGACGGCCTCGCGCGCCACGCTGTCGAGCGGCGCCGACCCGAAGGCGGCAATCAGGCTCATGCCGGCGAGATCGTCCGTCTGCCGCTCCGCGAGCCGGGCCGCGGTGGCTCCGGCCCGCAGGATGCGCAGGCGGTCATCGGTGAGGATCAGGAACCCCGATCCCGTCCCTCGCAGCAGGGCGTCCAGCGCGGTCGAGGCGAGGGCAGCCTCGGCGGCGCGCTCCTCGGGATTGGTGTCGGTGCGCGAGGCCGTCATGCCGCCTCGCGCGGGGCGAACGCATAGCCCACGCCGCGGACCGTCCTGAAGTAGTTGTGGCCGTCCGCGGCGCGCAGCTTGGACCGGAGCCAGCTGACGTGGACGTCCACGGTGCGCCCGTCACCGACGTAGTCGTATCCCCAGATCCTGGTCAGCAGCTGATCCCTGGTGAAGATCCGTCCCGGGTGATCTGCCAGGTAGGCGAGGAGCTCGAACTCCTTGGTCGTCAGGTGGATCGGCTTCCCGGCGATCCGCAGCTCGCGGCGGGACCGGTCGATCTCGATCGGACCCATGCTGATGGTCGACGGCGTCTCCGGCTCGGCAGGTGTTCGCCGGTTGCGCCGCAGGACCGCCTCGATGCGGGCCAGGAGCTCGGGACGGGAGAAAGGCTTGGCGATGTAGTCGTCGGCACCGACCTTGAGGCCGACCACGCGGTCGATCTCCTCGCCCTTCGCGGACAGGATGATCACCGGCGTGTCCCGCCCTTCACGCCGGAGCGTTCTCAGCAGCTCCACGCCGCTCATCCCGGGCAGCATCACGTCGAGCAGGATCATGTCGAGGTCCTGCGCTCTGGCAATGCCCAGGGCGGTCTCCCCGTCGGCCGCGGAGAGCAGGTCGTATCCCTCGCGGGACAGGTTGAAGGCGAGCGCCTGGCGCAGGGTTCGGTCGTCCTCGACGATCAGGATCTTGCGGCGAACGCGAGCCATGGCGATCAGCTGTTGAGGTCCTCGACCCGGCCGGTGGCCAGGTAGACGACATCCTCGCCGATGTTCGTCACCCGGTCCGCCAGCCGCTCGAGGTGGTGAGCCGCGAAGAGCTGGTGCGTCGCCTGGCGGGCGCGCTCGGGGTGCGCCTCCATCAGCGCGATGGCCGCCTCGTAGACCTCGTTGTAGAGGTGGTCGACCTCATCGTCACGGGCGCAGACCGCGCGCGCCTCCTCCTCGCTGATGTCGACCAGCGCGCGCATCGCCGCGCGCAGCTGCTCCCGGCAGACCTGGGCCATGCGCGGGATCTGGGGAAAGATCGGGGTCTCCGGCTCCGAGGCCATCTGCTGCGCGAGCTTGGAGATGTTCACCGCGTAGTCGCCCATCCGCTCGAGCTCGGCCGCGGCGTGGTGGAGGCCGAGCAGGATCCGCACGTCGCGGGCCATGGGCTGCTGGGTGGCGATGGTGGTGGTGATCTCCGCGTTCACCCGCCGCTGAAGCTCGTTCGTCTCCTCGTCGGCCCAGCGCACGCGGTCGGCCAGATCGACGTCGCGCTCGACGAGCGCGGTCTCGGCGCGCTCCAGCGCTTCCTCGACGCGGCCCCCGAGGCGGAGGACGTCGTCGCGCAGCGAGTCGAGCTCCTCGTCGAAGTGCGGGCGCAGCGATCGCGGCGGGGAATCGCCGGAATCGGCGTCCCCTTCGGCATCACGCTGGGCAAGCTGCTCAGGATCGGTCATCCGAACCGCCCCGTGATGTAGTCCTCGGTGAGCTTGTTCTTCGGGTTGGTGAAGATCTCGCCGGTCGGACCCTCCTCGACAAGATACCCCGACCGATCGTCGCCGACGGTGAGGAACGCCGTGTGGTTGCTGACCCGGGCCGCCTGCTGCATGTTGTGGGTCACGATGACAATGGTGTAGTTGGCCTGCAGCTCGCGGGCGAGCTCCTCGATCTTCAGCGTCGACATCGGATCCAGGGCGGAGGCCGGCTCGTCCATCAGGACCACGTCGGGCTCGACGGCGATGGTTCGCGCGATGCACAGCCGTTGCTGCTGCCCCCCGGACAGGGCCCCGCCAGGGGAGCGGAGCTTGTCCCGCACCTCGTCCCACAGCGCGGCGCGGCGGAGGCTTCGCTCCGCGACCTCCTCGAGGATCGATCGATCACGGATGCCTGCGAGCTTGAGCCCGGCCACCACGTTGTCGAAGACGGACATGGTCGGGAACGGGTTCGGGCGCTGGAAGACCATGCCAATGCGCTGTCGGATGATGACGGGATCCACGCCCGGCGCGTAGATCTGCTGGTCGTCGAGGCGGACGTCCCCCTCGACGCGGGCGCCGGGGGTCACCTCGTGCATCCGGTTCAGGCAGCGGATCAGGGTGGACTTTCCGCACCCCGAGGGCCCGATGATGGCGGTCACGCTGTTCGGCCTGATCTTCAGCGAGATGTCCTCAAGCACGCGATGCTCGCCGTACCAGGCGTTGAGCCCGGCGATCTCGACACCGACCGCCGTGTGGTCGACGGCCGTACCCGTCCGGTCGGCCACCATGGGAACCGGGGTCTGCAGGGCCGGCCTGAGATCAGGCGAGGTTTGAGTGGTCTGGTCTGTCACGATGCTCATCAGTCTACGGATGCTGTCCTGCTCTGCCGATCAGATCGGTGCCACGCCACGGCGTCGCACCACGAGGCGGGTGAGGATGGAGAACACGAGCACGAGCGCCACGAGGACGAACGAAGCCGCCCACGCCTGCTGGTGCCAGGTGGCATACGGGCCCTGCGCGTAGACCCAGATCCTCAACGGGAGCGCGTCCATGGGGTTCGTCAGGCTGGTGCTGACCGTGCGGTTGCCGAGCGCGGTGAAGATCAGTGGCGCCGTCTCCCCGGCGATCCGGGCGACGCCCAGCAGGACGCCGGTGACGATCCCGGGCGCAGCCGCGGGCAGCACCACGCGGACGATGGCCTTCCACTGCGGAACACCGAGGGCGTAGGCCGCCTCGCGAACCGACAGGGGGACCAGGCCGAGGATATCGTCGGTGATGCGGGCGACGATCGGGATCAGGATGATCGCCAGCGCCACGAAGCCGGCGAAGGCGCTGAACGAGCTCATCGGCACCACGATGAGGCCGTAGGCGAAGAGGCCGATGGCGATGGTCGGCACGCCCGCGAGCACGTCGACCAGGAACCGCACGACTCCAGCCCCACGCGCCGTTGCGTACTCGCGGATGTAGATGGCGGCCAGGATGGCGATCGGGGTTCCCAGGAGGGTCCCGAGCCCGACCATGATGAGGGTGCCGACGAATGCCGGCGCCATGCCGCCGCCCGGCTCGCCCACCGGCGCGGGCAGCTGCGTGATCAGGCCCAGGTTGATGGCCGGCAGTCCCTGGATCGCCACGTAGACCAGCACCAGCACGAGGGGCACCACGGCGAGGACGGCGGCGACTGCGAAGAGCGCGCGCATGATCCGGTCCGTCACGACGCGCCGCCGCAGGTTGCGCTCGGCGATGGAGGTCGTCGCGATGCTCATGCCACCGCTCCCCGCTCCTCACCGGCCGCGATCCTGCCGACCAGCAGGCGCGCGACGACGTTGATCAGGAGCGTGATGAGGAGCAGCAGCAGGCCGATCTCGATCAGCGAGCTGCGGTAGACCTCGGTCGTCGCCTCGGTGAACTCGTTGGCGATGACGCTCGCCATGGTGTAGCCCTGGGAGAAGAGCGACGCCGAGATGATCGGCGCGTTGCCGATCACCATGGTGACGGCCATCGTCTCGCCCACGCCGCGCGCGAGGCCGAGGATGCCGGCGCCAACGATCCCGTTGCGGGCATACGGCAGCACCCCGGTGCGGATCATCTCCCACTTGGTGGCCCCGATGGCCAGGGCCGCTTCCCGCTGGCTGCGGGGCACCGCGGCGAGGACGTCGCGGGAGACGGCCGCGATGGTCGGCAGGATCATGACCGTCAGGACCGAGATGGCCGAGAGGTACCCGATTCCGATCGGATACCCGGAGAATATCGGCAGGAACCCCAGGGTGGCGTGAAGTGGGGTCTCGACGTAGTCGCGCACGAAGGGCGCGAGGACGAATATGCCCCACAGCCCGTACACCACGCTGGGGATCGCGGCGAGCATCTCCACCATGAAGCCGACGGGCGTCGCCAGCCACCCGGGCGCGATCTCGACCAGGAAGATCGCCACGCCCACGCCGATGATCAGCGCGAAGACCAGCGCGGTCGCCGATGTGACGAGGGTGCCGAAGATGAAGGGGAGCGCACCGAAGACGCTCTTCACCGGATCCCAGGTCGACGTCCACAGGAAGGCGAAGCCGTTGTGGCCGATGCCCACCAGCGACTCGCGGGTGATGACCACGAGGAGCCCGGCGATGATGAGCAGGACGGTGAGTGCCGCAAGCGACACCACCGTCCTGAAGATGGATTCGCCGTGGCGCGGGCGGTGGCGAGCCAGCAGCCCGCGCACACGGACACTCGGTTCGGCAGTCATGCCGCGACGCAGATTACGACGCCGGAAGGACCGGCTGCCCGCCAACCGTGATCTGCTTCAGCACCTGCTCGGCCAGCGTGACCAGGTTGGGGGCCATCGCCGAGTAGTTCACGTCCGCCGCATAGGACTGCCCGTCGTGAATAGCCCACCACAGGAAGTGGACCATCGCGGTCACCTCCGCCTGCTTGTCGGCCGGGTAGTCCTTGCGCAGGAGCACCCAGGTGCTTGCGCCGATCGGGTACGCGTCGGGCGCCGATGACGGCGGGTTGACGATGAGGAACCGGAGGTCCGCAGGAGCGGTCGGGACCTGGGCTGCCACGGCCGCCGTCGTGGACGCGAGCGTCGGCGCGACGTAGTTGCCGGCCGCGTTCTTGATGCTCGCCACCGGGAGGTTGTTCGAGATCGCGTACGTCAGGTCGACGTAGGTGATCGCGCCCGGCGTCTTCTCGACCAGGCCCGTGACGCCCTCGGATCCCTTGCCGCCGGCGCCGGTTGGCCAGTTCACCGACGTGTCGTTTCCGACCTGGCTCTTCCAGTCACTGCTGATGCCGGACAGGAACGCGGTGAAGTTGTAGGTCGTGCCGGAGCCGTCGCTGCGGTGGACGACCGTGATCGGCAGGTCGGGAAGGCTGACGCCGGGGTTGTCGGCGGCGATCGCCGCATCGTTCCAGCTGGTGATCGTGCCAACGAAGATCTTCGCGATCGTGTCAGGGCTCAGCTGCATCGTGGCCGAGAAGTTCGGGATGTTGTAGGTGACGGCGACCGCCCAGTGGATCATCGGCAGGTTGAAGACCGGCGCGCCGATCTGGGCCTCCTGAGCGTCACTGAGGTACACGTCGGATGCGCCGAAGTCGACGGTGTTGGCGGTGAACTGCGCGATGCCACCGCCCGAGCCGATCGACTGGTAGTTCACCGAGACGCCCGACGCCACGTTCTTCTGGTACTCGTCGGCGATCTTGGAGAGGAACGGGAAGATGGCGGTGGATCCGGCGCCTGTCACCTGGGCGCTGTCGTTCTTGCCGATGTCGGTCGGCGGCGATACCGCGCTCCCGGAGGCGTTCGCGGCTGCGGCGCTGGAGGCGGCCGCGCTGGGGGAGGACCCGCCGTTGCTCGAGCATGCGGCCAGCACGATGGTGAGCGCGAGGCCGGCGCCCAGGGCGGGGCTCCTGAGGATCTTGACGTTCAATCCAGGTCTCCTCCAATCCAGGGCCGGGCATCCCGGCTTCCTTTGGCGCCTCGACGCTCGGGGCAGGCCGATAACTCGCCCATAACGGAGCGTCAAGGCTTGGTTAAACGTCGGCCGGGGCGCGAACGTCGTGCCCGGCGCTAGGTGCCCGGCTCGGCCTGGCTGCCGAGCGTGGTGGCGGTGGGCGGTGCGAGATCGTCGCGAGAGGCCGTGATGAGGAACATGCGGATGCGGCCGCGCAGGTCGTCGCGTGCCCGCCGGAAGGCCCGCATGCGCTCCTGCTCGTTTCCCTCGACCTTCGCCGGGTCCTCGATCGACCAGTGCAGCGTGCGTTCCACTCCGGGGAAGACCGGGCAGCTCTGGTAGGCGTCGTCGCACACGGTGATCAGCCAGTGGAACGGCTGATCACCGTAGAGCTCGAGCGTCTTGCTGTGCTGCCTGCTGATGTCGATCCCGATCTCGCGCATGGCCTCGATCGCCTCCGGCCGCACCGGGGCGGTCTTGATCCCTGCGCTGCAGGCTTCGAACCGGTCACCGCCGAACGCACGCAGGAGCCCCTCCGCCATCTGGGAGCGGGCGCTGTTGTGCCAGCAGATGAAGAGGACGCGCTGTGGGGAGGCGTTCACGCGCGCACCGTAGCGGGCGTTTGTCAAGAGGACGCTAAGGGTGGAACCGGTGCCTCAATGGACAACTCCGCGGGCAAGGGGGGATCATGGCTCCCCCTCGACGGGGAAGGACCGATGCCCGCTTCTGCGCAGACGAGACGGCGAGATCAGCGGTTCCGTAGGCGCTCGCCTGTCGGTTCCGTTGACACTCCGCGCCCAGGATGGTGCCTTCCATGGTGAGCACCGCGCCAAAGGCCCGCCGTCGTGCGCGCGCCACGCGTGCGGCATCGGCACGTGCCGGCGCCCGCCTTGTGGCGCAACCCCGCTCCCAGGACGGCCGCTACCTCAACCGGGAGCTCTCCTGGCTCGACTTCAACGAGCGGGTCCTGATCCTGGCCGAGGATGAGGCGACCCCGCTCCTGGAGCGAATCAAGTTCGTGAGCATCTTCGCCAGCAACCTCGACGAGTTCTATCAGGTGCGCGTCGCCGGCCTGCGGCGCCAGGAAGCGGCGGGCCTGACGTTGACCCGCTCCGCCGACGGGCTCACCACCGCGGAACAGCTCACGCTCGTCTCCGCCCGCGCCTCCGAGCTGGCGCTCCGCCACGCAAAGCTCTTCAGGAAGAAGATCCGGCCGGCGCTGGCGGGCGTCGGCGTCCACGTCCGTCGCTGGGACGAGCTGGATGACGGGCAGCGATCGAAGCTCAACGCCGAGTTCGAAGAGCGGGTCTTCCCGGTCCTGACGCCGCTCGCCGTGGATCCGGGCCATCCATTCCCGTACATCAGCAACCTGTCGCTCAACCTGGCGGTCCAGGTCGCTGATCCCGAGAGCGGCCTCGTCCACTTCGCCCGGGTCAAGGTGCCGCCGCTCCTTGGCCGATTCCTGAGCCCGGGCCGCGACACCTTCGTGCCCATCGAGGACGTCATCGCTGCCAACCTGGAGCGCCTCTTCCCGGGGATGCAGGTCACCGAACGCTACGCGTTCCGCGTGACCCGCAACGCCGACCTGGAGATCGACGACGACGGCGCGGAGGACCTGCTCGAAGCGCTCGAGGACGAGCTGCGCAAGCGGAGGTTCAGCCCCGCCGTTCGCCTGGAGGTGGAGCAGGGCATGCCCGACCACGTCCTCGAGATGCTGGTCCGCGAGCTCCAGGTGCAGGCGGCCGATGTCCACCGTCTGCCGGGGCTCCTTGGCCTGGCGAGCCTCATGGAGCTCCACGGGATCGACCATCCGGAGCTGAAGGACGAACCCTTCCACCC
Organism: uncultured Steroidobacteraceae bacterium; assembly: GCA_964452225.1. Lineage (GTDB taxonomy): Bacteria > Chloroflexota > Limnocylindria > QHBO01 > QHBO01 > CAVXEH01. The sequence goes on from CAYVLM010000025.1 coordinate 7,686, forward strand.
GGTGACGCCGCTGCGGCTGTACCGGGCGGACGAGCAGCTTCCGGACATCTTCGGGGCGCTCGCCGAAGGGGACCTCATCGTCCAGCACCCCTACGAGTCGTTCGCCACCACCACCCAGCGCTTCATCGAGCAGGCGGCATCGGACCCGGACGTGCTGGCCATCAAGCAGACCCTCTACCGCACCTCCGGCGACAGCCCCATCGTCGACGCGCTGGTGCGCGCCGCATCGGCCGGGAAGCAGGTCGTGGTGCTGGTCGAGATCAAGGCGCGCTTCGACGAGCTGAACAACATCGGCTGGGCGCGGATCCTCGAGCAGGCAGGCTGCCACGTGGTCTATGGCGTGGTTGGCCTCAAGACCCACGCCAAGCTGTGCCTGGTGGTGCGGGCGGAGGGTGGCCGCATCCGGCGCTACGTGCACGTGGGCACCGGCAACTACAACTCGGTCACGGCGCGTCTCTACGAGGACGTTGGCCTGCTCACCGCGGACGAGACGCTCGGGGCGGAGATCAGCAGCCTCTTCAACTACCTCACCGGCTACTCCCGGCATGCCGACTATCGGCGCCTGATCGTGGCTCCGCAGTTCATGCGCCGTCACCTCCTCAGCCTCATTGAGCGCGAGGCCGCGCACGCCGACCGCGGCGCGGACGCCCGGATCCGGATGAAGATCAACAACCTGATCGACGAGCCGATCGTGGACGCCCTCTACGACGCGTCGCGACGCGGGGTGCGTGTGGAGCTGGTGGTCCGCGCCATCTGTGCCCTGCGCCCCGGGGTCCCCGGGCTCAGCGAGGGGATCGCGGTGCGCAGCATCCTCGGCCGCTTCCTGGAGCACTCGCGCGTCCTCCACTTCCGCAACGGCGGCGCCGACGAGGTGCTCATCGGGAGCGCCGACCTGATGCATCGCAACCTCGACCGCCGGGTCGAGACCCTGGTCCGCGTCGAGGACCGCTCCGCGACCCTCCGCCTGATGGGCCTGCTGGACCTGGCGATGCGCGACAACGCCGGCGCGTGGAGCCTGGGACCAGACGGCTGCTGGTCGCGCGTCGAGCGCAACGCCGGCGATCCCTCAGTCGACATGCAGCGTGAGCTGATGCGCCGTGCTGTCGACCGTGCGTGAGCGTGAGCTCAAGCTCGCCGCTCCGGGCTCGCTGGTCATGCCCAAGCTGACGGACGACCACCTCGGCATCATCGCCATGGACGAGCTGCCCGAGCTCACGCTGCGCAGCACGTACCACGACACCGCCGACCTGCGCCTGGCACGCTCCGGCGTCACGCTGCGCTACCGGACCGGTGACGAGACCGGGCCGGCGTGGACGCTGAAGCTCCGCGTCCCCGGTCACGACGCCACCGAGCGCGACGAGTACCTCTTCCCGGGCGGCCCTGCAGAAGTCCCGGGCGACGCGCTGGACCTCGTGACGGCGCTGGTCCGCACCGCGCCGATCCAGCCGGTCGCCACCCTGGTCACCCGGCGACACCGATGGAACCTGTGCGGCGCGGAGGGGCGACCGCTCGCGGAGCTGTTTGACGACGAGGTCTCGGTCCTCGACGGTGATCGCGTGGTCTCCCGCTTCCGGGAGCTCGAGCTCGAGAGCCGCGGGCCGGATCTGGCGGCGCTGCGGCCGATTGCCGTCCGCCTGCGCCGGGCAGGCGCCGTCCTTGCCGAGCCGCTCCCCAAGGCGGTGCGGGCCCTGGGACCGCGCGCCTCCGCGCACCCGGACGTGGTGGTGCCCGCGCTGGGCGCCGACGCATCGGCCCGGGAGGCCGTCTCGGCGGCGCTGGCCAGCGCCTACCGGCGCCTGGTGGCGCATGACGCAGCCACGCGCCTGGGTGATGCGGAGGGGCTCCACCAGATGCGGGTGGCGACCCGGCGCCTGCGGAGCGACCTGCGCACCTTCCGTCCGCTGCTCGACACCGCCTGGGTGACCGGGCTCCGCGACGAGCTCGCCTGGCTCGCGCGCCTGCTCGGCGACGTCCGTGACCTGGACGTGCAGCTGGCCCGGCTGCGCGAGACCGCGGGCGACCTCCTCGAGGATCTCGCGCCACTGGTCTCCTCGCTCGAGGCGCGGCGCGACGTCGACCGACTGGCGCTGCTCGAGGCGCTGCGCAGCGATCGCTACCGAACCCTCCTCGACCGTCTCGTCGACGCGGCGCGTGACCCGCTCGTGGCCCGCCGCGCCGACAAGCCGGCAGCCCGCCTGCTCCCGCCGCTCCTGGCCCGGGCGTGGGCGGCCGTCGAGCCGGCGGGCTCCGCCCTCGGCCGAGACGACCCGGTGGAGCGGTACCACGCGGTCCGAATAGGGGTTAAGCGGCTCCGGTACGCCGCCGAGGCGACCGGCCCCGCGCTGGGTCCTGCCGCGCGGCGCTGCGAGCGCCTGGCGATCGCGGCCGCCGAGCTCCAGGACGCGCTCGGCGCGATGCACGACGACGCCGGGGCGATCGACGAGGTTCGTACGGTGCTCGCCTCGCACCCGGAGACGCCCTTTGCCCGCGCGGCAGGTCGCCTGGAGGAGCGGGCAAGCGCCGCGATCAACGCGGCTCGCGCAACCTATCCGGGTCTCTGGAAGCGCCTCGCCCGCCGCTACGCCCGGATCGAGCGGCGCGACCGCTGATGGCCAACGCGGAGACGATCCGGGCCGCGGGCGGTGTCCTGTGGCGGGAGGCGATCACCGAGAGGGGCGACCCGGCCGTGGAGGTGGCCATCATCCACCGCCCGCGGTACGACGACTGGACCCTCCCCAAGGGCAAGCTCGCCGCCGGCGAGGCCGAGATCGACGGGGCCATCCGCGAGGTCCTCGAGGAGACCGGCTATCACGTCCGCCTCGGCCGGCCGCTCGGCGAGACGCGCTACTTCAAGGAGTCGGGCGGGTACCTGCGCCCCAAGGTCGTGCGCTGGTGGGCCATGGAGGCGATCGGCGGTGCCTTCACTCCAATGCGCGAGGTGGACCGGCTCGAGTGGGTCTCCCTCGCGGAAGCGCACGAGCGGTTGAGCCGTGAAACCGACCGGGAGCTGCTGGAGCGCTTCGTTCGCGGCCCGGCGCCGAGCCGGGTGGTCCTGCTCGTGCGCCACGGCTCCGCGGGAAGCCGGGCCAACTGGGTGGGTGACGACCGGGTTCGGCCGCTCGACGAGTGCGGACGCCTCCAGGCCGATGAGCTGATCCGGCTCCTGGCCCACTTCGACCCCACCGGGATCGAGAGCGCCGACTTCGTGCGCTGCCGCCAGACCATGGAGCCGCTCGCCGAGGCGCTCGGCCTGCCCGTCCGTGACGAGCCGCTCGTCTCCGAGCTTGGCTACCCGGGGCGGGAGAACGAAACGCTGCACCACCTCCGCACCGCCGGTGGAGCGCACGGGACGACGGTCATCTGCAGCCAGGGTGACGTGATCCCCGACCTGGTGCGGCGCCTGGCTGCGGAGGACGCCGTTGACCTCCCGGGCAACGGTGGCAAGAACGGGATCGGCAAGAACGGCACCAAGAAGGCGAGCACCTGGGCGCTCACCTTCCAGGGCGAGCGCCTGGTCAGCGCCGAGTACTTCCCGCCGCCGCGCATCGAGGAGTGCGGCGGCTGACCGGCCCCGTCACCCGCCGAGCTCGGACTCGTCGATCTCGAAGGCGTGAGCCGCGACCCAGCGCTGCGCGATCCTCAGGTCGCCAGCCGACGGTTGGTCCGTGGCCCAGTCGTCCCTTCGCCAGTGGACGGCCAGCTGGGCTGCGAGCCCTTCATCGGTGGACGAGGTGAGAATCTCGCCACAGCGGCACTCGATCGCGACGATCGCCGGGTCGTGCGTCGTGCGGCGGAGAACGGGTATGGCCATCGCGGCGTCTCCGGCTGCAGGACTCCCCAGACCGTACCAGCGCCAGGTGAACGGAAGGTCAAGATCGCATGTCACTTCAGGCCCAGGTCGACGGGAACCGGCGCAGGCCGGCCCTCATCGGCCTACGCTTGACCACCGTGGACGAGCTCGGCACCGATCCCTGGCCGCGACCGGCGAAGATCGCCTTCATCGGCTCCCACGGGGTGCGCAAGACCGCCGCGGTGGCATCCTTCGCCGCCACCCTGAGCCGCGCCGGCCGGAGCTGGGAGCTGGTCAAGGAGGTGGTCCGCCACTCACCGCTCGGGATCAACGAGTCGGCGACGCCCGAGGCGCAGCTCTGGGTGCTCGTCACCCAGGTGCAGCAGGAGCTCGAGCTGGCGACCCGCGCCGACGTGCTCATCACCGACCGTTCCGTGGTCGACAACTACGCGTACCTGCTCCGTGCCGCGGGCGGGCGCGACCCGTTCGGCGTCGAGCCCCTCCTGCGTCGCTGGGCTCCCACCTACGACCTCCTGGTCCGCCTCCTGCCCGACGTCACCCTGCGGCCAGATGGCGTCCGGTCCACGAACGACGCGTTCCGCGACGAGATCGAGGCGATCCTCGACGCCCGTCTGCCCGGGTTCGTCGCGGCCGACCGGCTGATCA
>CAYVLM010000026.1:0-5643 GCA_964452225.1 uncultured Steroidobacteraceae bacterium
ACCGCGCCCCAGATGGCGAGCCCGGCGCCGATACCCTCGACGACGGCCACGGCCCACCAGCGCCGGATGACCGAGCGCGGCGCACGGGCGAACCAGCCACCGCGCACGACAGAGTCCTCCAGCAGCTGGTTGAACTCGCCCACGTGCTTGCCGAAGCCGAGGAGACCCTGCGGGGAGATCTCGCGCTCCTCCCCTTCGGCGAGCGCCTGGAGGTGTTCCAGCGCGAACTGCTCCGCCTGAGCGACGGGGTGCCGGCGGATCAGCCGCAGCTTCGTGTCGGACAGGTCCGGGTCGGTGACGCGGACGGTGACCCTTGGCTTTCTCAGGAAGCCGGTGTCGGGAACGAACGCGATCTCGCCGCGTGACGCCAGGTCGAGCATGGCGGTGGTGAGCGCGTGGCGGGTCGCCATGCCGTCGAGGATCACCGACGCAGCGGCGGCGGTCAGCCCGGGCGGCGGCGCCGGCATGTAGATGGAGGCGTCATCGGTGTAGACCGGGTCACGGCCGAAGCGCAGCCAGCTGACGAAGAGCCAGGCGAGCAGTCCCAGGCCCAGCAGGATGCCGCCAAAGCCAAGGAGCGCGTTCAGCTGTCGCGCGGTCTGCAGCTGTTGGGCGTGCTCCGGCGTGGCGGCCTTGTCGACTGCCTGGAGCGCCGCCAGGACCGCGCCGTCCATCTCGCATGCCCGAAGGTACGGCAGCATCTGGTCGTCGTAGATCGCCTGCCGCTGCGCATCGGTCAGGAAGGTGGCCCTGAACCCGCTCCCTGCGTACAGCTGTGCCTGGCCATGGCAGCGCGAGTCGTCGAGGTCCAGGAGGATCACCAGGGAGTCGTCGAAGCCCTTCCGACCGATGCCCCACTGATCGATGAGCGCGGCCGCGTCTCGCTCGGCATCGGCGGGCGTGCTGCTCTGCGGCTTGACCTGGGTGTAGACCACCACCTGGGCCCCGGTCCGTTGCTCGATGCCGGCGATGATCGTCTCCGCCTGCCGCACGGCCTGCGACGACAGCACCCCGGCCTCGTCGTAGACGCGCTGGCCGGCGACCGGGTTCGGGTACGGTGGCCCGGCGGCGAACGACTGCGAGCCACCCAGGGCGAGGACGGCGACGATGGCCAGCAGCGCTCCCAGAACCGGGAGCGCTGTCCGCTTCGGGCGGAAGGGCGTGGCTCCGCGAGCCATCCGCTCGGGACGATGCACGAGTGCATCTTGCACCTCCGGGGCCGGCGCTGACAGTGCCTGCAACATCTGGCGGTCCCAACGCGTCCCAGCGTTTGAACGATCGGGCGATTGCTGCGTGCTCGCGGGGATGACGGGAGGTCTCGTCGGAGGTGCGGGATGTGTGATCTCAGAACGATGCCGGGTCGCATGGCAGGCGGGCGAGGAGCCGATGCGTCGGCCGTTCATCGGTTCGCAGCGGCCCTGACGTGCGCCGCTCTGGTGGTGACGGTCGGCGCCTGCAGCACCGTGCCCCCGTCGGCGACACCTGGCGACAGCAGGCCGCCGGCGTCCCCGACCGTGTCGCCGACCGCATCCTCGACCACGGCCCCGTTGATCGCCGCAGCCTGGACCGCCGCGGGCCGCATGGCGGTGGCCCACAGCAGCGCCACGTTGCTGGCGGACGGCCGGGTGCTGGTCGCAGGTGGCCGCAACGCCGCCGGCGACGCTCCGCTGGCCTCCGCCGAGCTGTACGAGCCGGTCACCGGGACCTGGTCGGCCACGGGCAGCATGCTCGAGGCGCGTGACTACCCCGGGGCGGCACTCCTGCCTGACGGCCGGGTTCTCGTGGTAGGCGGGGTCAGCCAGGGCAGCTTGCTGGCCTCTGCCGAGCTGTACGATCCGGCCACCGCGACCTGGTCGGCCACGGGAAGCATGGCCGAGGCCAGGGTGCCAACGGCCATCCTGCTGCCCACCGGCAAGGTGCTCGTCGCGGGCAACGGCGGCCTGACCGCCTCCGCCGAGCTGTACGACCCGAACACCGGGAGCTGGAGCGCGACCGGCTCGATGACGGTTGCGCGTGCCGCGCAGACCATGACCCTGCTTGCCGATGGGCGCGTCCTCGCGGCCGGTGGGCTGGGTCCCACGCTGGCATCGGCCGAGCTGTACGACCCGGTCACCGGGACCTGGACGGCCACCGGCAGCATGACCGCCCCTCGCCAGTACCACACGGCGACGCGGCTCGCCGATGGCCGGGTGCTGGTTACCGGCAGCGCCTATGACACCCTCGGACCGCTGGCATCGGCCGAGCTGTACGACCCGGCCACCGGGACCTGGACGGCCACCGGCAGCCTCATGCAGGCGCGCAACAGCTGCGCGACCGCCCTGCTGCCCGATGGCACGGTGCTGGTGGCTGGTGGGAGCAGCGCGAACGGGCCTCTGGCCTCGGCGGAGCTGTATGACCCGGCCACCGGGACCTGGGCCTCGACGGCGGCAATGGGTGAGGCGCGCGGCGGCGGTCACACGGCCACAGTGCTCGCCGATGGCCGGGTGCTGGTCACCGGTGGCAGCGACGGCACCGGCGGGTTGCTGGCCTCGGCCGAGCTGTACACGCCCGGCAGCGGGAGCTGAGCTCGCGGCGTGGACGCCGCCTGGCCAGATCCTGATCCTTGCCAGGTCTCAAGGAGGTCGTTCTCGCCCTGTGGCTGATGGTGCGCGGATTCAACCCCGAGGCCCTGGCCGCTCCGGACGAGACGCCGCCGTCGGGTGAGGCGCAGCTCCCCGCATCGGGTCTTGCGCCGGGGAGACCGCGCTGAAGGCTACCAGCCTTCCGGGGGCGCCTCCCGGGCGGGGATTCGAAGCGCGGCGGTGGTGACCGCTCCGGAGGCCGCGTCCAGGGCGATCTCCAGCTCCAGCGGGTGGCGTGCCGTTGGTCCGCCGCCGGCATCGGCGGGCCAGACCTCGTAGGTCGCGGTGGTGGTGCCGTCTCCGGCGAGCGGCAGGCCAAGCCGGATCGGCCCGAAGCGGGCCGACGTCGCTCGCAGCGAGGACTCCACGGGGCTGATGTCCAGGTCGGGTCCGGCGGTCAACCCCTGCGGCCAGGACCCCAGGCCCGGCTGCGCCGCCGCGGCCAGCTGCGCCGCCGCATCCCGGAGGGCGTCCGAGGGATCCGGTACAGCCTCGAGCTTCATCTGCTGCAGGCGTGGGCGTGGTTCGGGGCTCAGCAGGATGGTTGCCTGCACCCAGCCGCGCTCGCCCCGGAGCCACCAGGTCAGGTCCGCCGGCGACGTCGCGGTGACCGGGCGGTCTCCGTCGTGCCGGAACGGCCCGAGCTCGGCGGCCATCCTTGCGACCGCCTCGCTCCGCGTCTCCCGGGGCTGGTCGAGATCCATGTTCATGGCGAACGCGGCATCGGCCACGGCGTCGTCCCAGTGGACCAGCAGCCCCTCCACCAGCCCGCGGTAGCGCTCGATGTCGGGGAGCGGCCGTGGCCGGCGGGCGGGGAGCCCGGCGGACCGCACGAAGGTGCGCAGGCGTTCGAGCGTGCCGCGTCCCACCGGTGCGTAGCGGAGGTTGCCGAGCGCCACCACCCCGAGCCCCGATGCGGGGTGCCAGCCCATGGTCGAGCCGAAGCCCGGATAGCCGCCCGTGTGCCAGACGAAGGTCCCCAGCTCGGCATCCGAGGTGACCACGAGCCCGAATCCGTAGCCGCCCGCCAGCACGGCCGGTGGCTCGTGCACGAGGTGGGGCATCAGGGTGGCATTCCACAGTCGCTGGACCTGCTGCATCTCCCGACGGGTCGCCCGTCCCAGGGGATGATCTTCCTGCGACTCGTCGCGGGCCGGGGATGCATCGGTGAACTCCGCGACCCACCGCGCCAGGTCGCGCACGGAGGAGAAGAGGCCGCCCATGGACGCGAACGCGCCGTACGGCTCCATGCCCTCGGGGACCAGCTCCTCGCCGCGCCGGACGTAGCCCTGCGCAACGCGATCCGCCGGGAGGTCCTCGGCCCGGTAGCGGGTCGCGTCGAGGCCCAGGGTTCGGAGAATCCGCTCCTCGACGACCTCGCGATACTCGCGTTCGGCCACCGCGGTGATCACCCGGCCGAGGATCCCGTAGCCGAGGTTCGAGTATTCGAACGTGGTGCCGGTTGGCCAGGCGAGGGTCGGCCCCTGCGCCAGCCAGCGTTCGAAGGCGGGGATCGGCAGCGGCTGCTGGCGGTCGCCCCACGGATCGTCGGTTGGCATGCCCGCGGACATGGTGAGCAGGTGGCGGAGGGTGATCGCCGGCGCGTCGGCCGTGCCGCCTCCCCATCCGGCGAGGGCGGGGACGTGGGCGGCCACCTCGTCATCGAGGCTCAGCTTCCCTTCGTCACGAAGCAGGAGGATCGTCGCCGCGGTGAAGCTCTTCGTCATGGACGCGATGCGGAAGACGCTGTCGGCATCGGGCAGCCGCTCATCGCCCTCGCGGATGGTCCCTGCACCCGCCGCGTGGACCAGGGCGCCATCGCGGATCACGCCCCAGGCCACCCCGGGGATGCGTTCCGCGCGCTGGAGGTTTCGGAAGCCCTCGTCCAGGGTCTGAACGGCGTCATCGAAGGAGGGCACGGGCCGATTATGCCTGCACGCTAGAGGTCGAAGCCGGTCTCCAGCAGCCGCAGGCCGGTGTCGACCTGCCGCAGGAAGCCCGCGACCCAGTCGTCGCCGGTGCTGCCCAGCCAGGCGGCGATCACCACGCCGATGACTGCGCCGGACAGGGCCAGCACGGTGCCGTCGTCCGCGGCGCGACCGGTCCGCTCGCTGACGAGGTCGGTGACCTCGTTGAGCGTCTTCGCGAGCTCGTCCAGCATGGTGGCCCGCAGCTCGGGTTCGGTCCGGATCAGGCGCTCGCGTTCCCGCTGCACCTCGAGCTCCACGCCGACCAGCGAACCGAACGCGCCGCCGATCGCCGACCGCAGCGCGTCCACCGTGCCGAGCTCCTTCGGCTGGGCGCGGACGGCGGCGATCAGCCGGTCGTCGAGATCGTCGTAGATCACCAGGTCCGGCTTGGTGGGGAAGTATCGGTACACCGTGGCGGGAGAGACGTCGGCGGCCTCCGCGATCTGCTCGATGGTCGTCTCGGCGTAGCCCTGCTCCCGGAACAGCCGAAGCGCCTGCTCCTGCAGCGTCCGCCTGGTGCGGGCCTTCTTGCGCTCGCGGAGGCCGGGCCCGGGTGGGCCATCGGCTCCTGCATCGGTCATGGCGCTGCCTCCCGGTCTGTCTCACGCCCGCCTGCGGGCGGCGGAGATCGTCTCACGTTGCCGCCTGCTCCGACGGCCGGGCAGGAAGAGCAGCGCCAGCGCAATGGATGCAGTCGTGATGACGGCCGTCACGCGCGCAGCGTCGTCAATGCCGGCCACGAAGGCCTGCCGCACCGAGTCTGCAAGTTCGCTGGAACCGAGCTGCTGAGCCACGGCAAGGCCCCCGAAGACGCTGGCCCTGACGGCATCGGCCGCCGCGCCCGGCAGCCCGGCGACGTTCACCTGCGCCTGGTAGGTGCCGTTGAGGACGCTGCCCAGAACGGAGGCGCCAAAGGCCGGGCCAAGCTTGACGACGGCCTGGAGGAGCGCCGAGCCGATGCCGGCGCGCTCGGCGTCCAGCTCCACCAGCGCGGCGGAGGCGGCGGTGGCGAACGCCAGGCCGCCGCCGGCCCCGACGACGAAGATCCAGGC
>CAYVLM010000026.1:5653-11898 GCA_964452225.1 uncultured Steroidobacteraceae bacterium
GAGGCCGCCAACCTGTTGCAGGGTCCCTCGAGCAGCACGGTCGAGTTGCTTTTGGCCGCGCCGGGTGCCGCGCCGCGCACCGTGTATGCCCGACGCGAGCGTGTCGAGGTACCCAGCGTCGAGCCGATCAGGGTGCCGGCCACCACCACGCAGGCCCCCGCGGCGACGGTCAGCTTGGCGCCGACTCTCGCCGCCACGCGATCCGCGGGCAGGGCTCCCGCGATGAGCCCAGCCACGACCGGCAGCAGCCGCAGACCCGAGCCCTGGGGATCGAGGCCGGCGATCGCCTGGAAGTACTGGGGCAGGGCGAAGAGCACCCCGAAGAGCCCGAACACGCCCAGCGCCGTGCAGATCACGCCCCACGTGAAGCTGCGGGATGCGAACAGCGACAGGTTCACGAGGGGATCGGCCTGTCGCCGCTCCCAGAACCCGAACACGACGAGGACGGCGAGGCCGATGACGGCCGGCGCAACCGCACCCGCGCCGCTCCACCCCGCGTCGCCGGCCTGCACCACCCCGTACATGAGCAACGTCAGACCGGCGCTCGACAGCACAACACCAACGGCGTCGATTCGCGGCGGCTGCTCCGCTCGCGACTCTGGCACGAGCAGGAGGACCGCGACCAGCCCGAGGAGCGCCACCGGGACGTTCATGAGGAAGATCCAGCCCCACCAGACGTTGGTCAGCAGCCACCCGCCGAGGATCGGCCCCAGGGGCAGGCCGATGAAGTTGGCCGCGCCCCAGATGCCAATGGCCCGGGGTCGTTCCGCCTCGTCGAAGAGCACGGTCAGGACGGACAGGGCGACCACGATGAGTGCCGCTCCAGCCAGCCCAAGCGCCACCCGAGCGACGATGAAGATGGCCGGACCGGGAGCGTAGGCACAGGCCAGCGAACCGGCGGCGAAGAGCAGCAGGCCGCCGATCATCAGCGCTCGACGCCCGTATCGGTCACCGAGCAGGCCGGCCGGCAGCATCCCTGCGACGAGCGCGAGGGTGTAGGCGGTGACGAACCATTGCAGCCCGGACTCGGAGGCGTGGAGGGCCTCGGCCAGCGTGGGCAGGGCGACGGTGAGGACGGTGACATCGAGGGTCACAGCCAGGATGGCCAGCGTGATGGCGCCAAGCGCCCACCAGCGGCGGGACCCGTTGTTGGTCATGGGTGAACACCTGTCAGTGATAGTGACTGTCAGATGCTAGACACTTTCACCAACAGGCACATTGCCCGCAGCCGCTTGCCCGGGTGGGTACAATGTCTAGCATGGTAGCGGGTGACGCACGGAACTCGTTGACGGAGCTACGACGCGGGGTGCTGGAGCACTGCGTGCTCGCCGTCCTTCGGGAAGGCGAGTCCTACGGCTTCGACATCGTGCGCGCGCTGTCGGGTGCCGGCGAGCTGGTGACGAGCGAGGGCACGATCTATCCGCTGCTCGCGCGCCTGCGCCGGGACCATCTCGTGACGACGACATGGCGCGAGTCCGACGCCGGTCCGCCGCGTCGCTACTATCGGATTACCGATGCAGGCCGTCGGGCGTTGGGCGGGTTCGCCGCGGAATGGACACGGTTTCGGGATGCGGTGGATGCCCTGCTCGCAGGCGAGGGGTCGGGAGGAGAGGGCAATGGACACTGATCCGCTCGTCAGGGACTACCTCGGTCGGCTCGCCGCCGCCGCCTGGCCCCTGCCCGCCGAACGACGGTCGGACCTCGTGGGCGAGGTACGGGAGCACATCGAGTCAGCGCTTGGCGTTGCGGGGCGGCGGGACGAGGTCACGGTGCGCAACGTCCTCGAACGCCTCGGAGCACCGGAGGAGATCGTGGCGGCGGAGGCCGACCCCGGTGCTGCCTCCGCTGTGCCGGCGCCGGCCGGGACGCCGTCGGCGGAACCGTCCCCGGTGGTGGCGGTCTCCCCGTTTGGCGGGATGGAGATCGTCGCCCTGCTGCTGCTGACCGTGGGCGCCGTCATCCTGCCGGTCGTCGGGCCGCTGACCGGCCTCATGCTCGTCTGGCTCTCGCCGCGGTGGACCATCCGCGAGAAGGCCATCGCCTCGGTGATCGTGCTCGTGCTCCTGGTCCTGCCGATCGTGCTCCTCCTGGGCGTGAGCGTCGGCGCGGTCGGGTATCCGCTGGGAGGAGGTTGATCGTGAACGTATCCATTATCGCGGTGCTGGTTCCGCTGGCAGGGATCCTCGCCGCGGCCTATCTGATCATCGTGCTCATGCGCCGCCGCCGGTAGGGCGGGCCTGCCCGTCGTAGGATCCCGGGATGGCGCGCTTCCGGTACGACCCGGCGATCGTCGAGCGCTACCCGGCCGTGGTGGGCGGGGCGATCCACGCCATCGGCCTGGAGAACGGACCCTCGCCGGAGGCGCTCGTCTCCGCATTCCGCGCCGAGCAGCGGGCGGCCCTCGAGCGGATCGGCGCCACGCCGCTCTCCGAGCTGCCGAGCATCGCGGCCTGGCGCCGGGCGTTCCGCGCCTTCGGCGTCGACCCCACCGGGTACCGCTCGGCCGCCGAGGCCCTCCTGCGGCGGCTCACCAAGCAGGGCTCCATCCCGTCCATCAACACGCTCGTCGACATCGGCAACCTGGTCAGCGTCCGGCACGCGCTGCCGGTGGCGGTCTTCGACCAGCGCTCGGCAACCGGGGCGACGACCGTGCGGTTCGCGACAGGGGAGGAGGCGTTCACCGACCTGGGTTCCGGCGAGACCGAGCGCCCCGAGCCGGGCGAGGTGATCTTCGCCGACGCGGCGGGCCTGGTCAGTGCCAGGCGCTGGTGCTGGCGGCAGTCGGCGGAGAGCGCGTCGGGCCCCGAGACGACCGAGGTCCTGGTGACCGTGGAGGCCCAGCATGAGGGCGGAGCCGATGCCGTCCGGTCGGCCCTCGCCGACCTGGAGGCGCTCCTGGCCGGGTTTGCACGGCCGTCAGCCATGGTCTCGGGCGTCGTCAGCGCCGCGTCACCCGAGTTCAAAGGCCTCGAGGGCTCCTGACATCAGGCGACCGGCTCGCGTCAGTCGTGGAGCTCACCCCGGGGGCGGGACGGGGCCGCCGGGAACGGCGCTGACTGCCCGGACCGCAGCCGCATGGCGCGCTGGAGGACCGCCTCCGCGAAGGCAAGGATGAGGGCGATTCCCGCCAGGACGTAGACGATGGTGAAGCCCTTGCCGAGCACGGTGTGCGGCGCGAAGTCGCCGTACCCGACCGTCGTGAGGGTCATGACCGAGAAATAGAGCGAGTCGAAGAGCGGCCAGCGCTCCACGACCGTGTAGACGACGGTGCCGGTCGCCAGGAGACCGATGACCGACAGGAAGAGCGGCCGGGCGGCGGGATCCCGGAATCCCTCCTGAAGGGCGCGGAACCAGTAACGAAAGAACCCCACGGGGCGGCCTCCATGCTGCGGCGAGGATGTGCGGACCCGATGATGCCGCGCCGAGCGCCGGCCACACCCATGACAAATGCGCAGCTGGCGGCGCCCTACGTGGGCAAGGTCCGATGTTCGGAGGACAAGTGCGCTGCTGGCGGCGCATTGGTCATCCGTGCGGGCCTCCAACCGCCGTCTTTCGCCCGCTCGCCTTGCCCACGCTCACCGGGCGCGCATATGTCATGGAGCGGATGGCTGACGGGGTGCCTACCGTGGCGCGCCCCCGGGCGCGCTCGCATTGCCCGCACGCGCCCGGCTCGCGTCGGCCAGGGGCGCCCCGGTGGCGTTCGCCCATGCCCGCCGGCAGATGCGGATGAAGGCGGTGGCGTGCTCAGCGATGGGTGCGGGGTACGTGAAGGTGACCGGCTGCCGGCCGGCGTGCAGCTCCACCCGTCCCACGAGAGGAGACAACGCCAGGGTGATGACCCGGAGCGCCGGCAGCGGGATGCGGATCGGCGGGCCCGCCGCGTCCACGAGAACCTCGTGCGCGGTGACGGCGACCGCCACGGATCGCTTGACCCGCTCGCGGCGGGGTGCGTAGAAGGCTGCGAGGACGGGCTGACCGGCGAGATCGCCGAGCGCATTGATCCGCGCCATCGCCTCGTCACCCTGGCGGAAGCGCCCCGCAGGCTCCGGGTCGAAGGCGGCGGGCTCGATCGGGTAGCGGCGCAGGATGGCGGTGGCATCGACGCCCGGCTCCGGAAGGAAGCGGGCGAGCACCTGGGCGAACGCCCGGGCCTCCGGCTCCAGGTCGTCGGGGAGGGGGAACGCCGTCTCGCCGGCATCGGTCTGGACCAGCAGGCCTCCCGGGGTCGAGCGCGTTGCCGTCCCGAACCGGTGGCGCACCGAGTGGAGCCGCTCGAGCGGGATCAGCTCGGCGTCCACGCCCCAGTCGAGCAGGTAGCGGCTGGGCGGCACATGGTCCACGAGCCAGAGGACCTGGCGGTCGGTGAGGAGCAGGAGGGCCGCTCTCCGGTCCCGCTGCCGCCGCCAGGCGAGGAGCCCGCCCGCGGGTTCCGGCGGTCGCTCGATGATGGCCAGGATCCGCTCGTCGGGGTCCAGGAGACCCGTCAGGCCGCGGACGAAGCGCGGTGGGAGGCGGGTGAGGTCGCGCTCTGCGGCCGATGCGATCGAGGCGCCCGTCACCTCCCGGGTCTCGACGTCCATGGGCAACCAGGCCGGCCGCAAGGGTCGCCGGCCCGCCGCCCGTCGCCGGCGGAACCGCTCGTTCGCGTGGCGCACCAGGTCCGCGGCGTACGCGGCGTCGCGGAGCTCGCCGTGGGGCATCCGTGCAGCGACCCTTACGAGCGGCGCGATGGGGAGCTCCTGGCCCGGGAGGACAGTCACGAGGACCGATCGTCTGCCCGCTCCGTCGCCATCGGTGAGGACGCCCGCCACCTCGGCCTCCACCCAGCAGCCCGGCGCTGATGAGGCCGGCAGGGCCACCACGGCGGCCAGGGGGGTCCCGTCGCCCGTGTCGGTCTCGAAGACCGCGCCGCGGTCCAGGCCCAGGAAGGTGCCGCCGCTGCGGCCCCCGGTGATCACCGGCCCGGGTCGTGATCGGTCGTTGGCCAGCTCGAGCCCCGGCCCGCCTGCCTCCTCGATGGTGATCCAGACCCGCATGTGACGCTCGTCCTCCGCCCGCACCGTGGCAATGACCCCTGCGTGCAGCAGGAGCCATCAGCTCGTCACCGAGCGGTTCAGGCGCGCAACCTCCGCTACCCGGGAGGATCGCGACGCCCCGGCGGACGCCATCGCCAGCGCGAGGATGGGCGACCGGCCGCCATCGGTCAAGCCGCAGCAGCCCTGTGCGCCACCGTGCGTCGTCGACCCGACGCTCGTCCGACGATCTCGTCCGGGATAATGGCGATGATGCGCTCATCATCCTCGGAGCCGCCGGTCCTCATACTCGGCGCCCATGTCACTGCGCTCGGCGTCCTGCGCGTCCTCTCGGCGCGCGGCATCGAGTGCTACTGCGCGGAGCAGACGTCAGACATCATCGTCCGGTCTCGATGGTATCGACCGGCGGAGCGGACTCTGCCGGAGACCGCGGACAGCGACGTGCTTGCGGCCTACCTCGATGCGCTTCAGCTGCCGCGCGCGGTCCTGATCGCCTGCAGCGACCGATGGATCAGTGCGGTGGCCGGCCTGCCCGATGCCATGCGAGATCGGTTCCCGTCGAGCGCGCCGCCGGTCGAGGCGGTCGAGCAGTTCATCGACAAGGCCCGGTTCCGGAGGCTGGTCGAACGACTTGGCATTCCTCATCCGCGCACCACGCAGATCGTCTCGCCCGCAGACCTGGACCGCGTGTCGGATGCGGAGATCGCCAGCGGGTTCCTCAAGCCCACGGATTCGCAGCGCTACTACCAGCATTTCGGCGACAAGGGGTCTTTCGTCGAGTCCCGCACGGCCGCGGCGCGGATCGTGGAAAAGGCCACGTCATTGGGCATTACGTTCCTCCTCCAGGAGTGGATTCCGGGTGACCTGTCGCGGACGGTCCTCCTGGACGGGTTCGTGGATCGGGACGGTGTCATCAGGGCCTTCGTTGCGCGCCGCCGAATCCGGATGGATCCGCCGCGCCTCGCGAATACTGCCTCCGCCGTAACAATCCCCCTCCAGGAGGTGAGCGAGGCGGTCGACTCGTTGCGCGGGCTCCTCTCGGCCGTACGGTACCGGGGTGCCTTCAACGTCGAGTTCAAGCAGGACGGTCGTGACGGACAGTTCAAGATCATCGAGGTGAACCCGCGTCCGGCGTGGTACATCGCGCCGCTCGCCGCGGCCGGCGTCGACCTCTCGTGGAAGATCTACCTCGACGCGCAGGGCCTTCCGGTT
>CAYVLM010000027.1:0-2480 GCA_964452225.1 uncultured Steroidobacteraceae bacterium
GTGGGGGTCGAGCCGATGGCGCCCAGCCTCGCCACCGGCACCGCTGGCGTCATCCGGGTGCCGACCTATCGGCGCTGCGGTGCTTTTCGGTCAACATCGGTCGTTTGACCGATGACCGCTCGACACGGGGTCGTAGACTGCGGCCATGAGCCGAGCCGGTACCGTGCTGTGCCCGATCCTCATCGGCCGCGACGAGCTTCTCGAGCTGATCGACCGCCTGACGGCTGACGCCGTCCAGGGGCGGGGTCACGCGCTGTTCCTCTCGGGCCAGGCGGGCCTGGGCAAGACGCGCCTGGCCCGCGCGGCGATCCGCAAGGCAGAGGCGGCAGGTCTCCGGGTCGATGGCGGCGCGGTGGCCCCACAGGATCACCAGGTGCCACTCGCCTCGATCCGGGAGATGGCGACGGGGATGCGCGGCAGCGACGCCTTCGGCACCCTGTCGAAGGACCTGCTGGCGATCGACGGGCGCCACGACGGCGACGCTCTCGGTGCGCGCCGGATCATCGTCCGGTCCGCCGCGGATCGGATCCTTGAGGAGATCGACCGGCCGACGATGCTCATCTTCGACGACCTCCACTGGACCGACGAGATGAGCCTCGAGGTCATCGGCGAGCTCGCGCGGCACGCCGCCGAGCGCCCGCTCTTCCTGCTCGCCGGGTACCGGGCAGACGAGTTCCCGGCGGACACCATCCACCGCGAGTGGCGCTCCCGGCTGCTGAACCAGCGCTACGCCCAGGAGGTCCGGCTGCGACCGCTGACGCTCGATGAGACGGCGGTCGCCACGACCCTGATCCTCGGAGGCGAGCTTCCCGCGCCACGCGAGGTCGTCGAGGCGGTCCACGAACGGACGAACGGGATCCCGCTGCATATCGAGGAGCTGCTCGCGGCCCTGGATGATGACGACCGGGCGGACGGTCGCCGGATCCGCGAGGCGCATGTTCCCGACACCATCGGCGATGCGGTGCTGGCACGGATGGCCCGGCTGTCGGACGACGCGCGGGATGTGGCGCGGGCCGGCGCCGTCATCGGGCGCTGCTTCACCCCGGACGTCCTGGCGGGCGTGATGGATCGTCCCCTGCGCGAGCTGGAGCCGACCCTCGACGAGCTCGTCGAAGCGGCGATACTCCATCCGTTCCAGTACATCGACGCGGGGTACTACGACTTCCGCCACCAGCTCCTGCGCGACGCGATCTATGGGTCGCTCCCGCCGTCCGACCTGCGTCGCTTCCACGCGCAGGCCGCGGAGTTCGTGATGAACCTGGAGGCGTCGAGCATCGTTCACGTTTCGCGACACTACGAGCGGGCCGGCTTGCGGTCGAAGGCGTTCCAGACTGCGCTGGTCGCCGCGCGTGAAGCGAGCCGGATCTCGGCGCGCCAGGAGGCGTTCGAGCTCTACCAGCGGGCGATCGACAACATGCCCGAGAACCTGCCCGCGGTGCAGCAGGCGGAGCTCTACGAGGCCTTCTCCGACGCGGCCAACGCCATCGAGCGGAACGAGGAGTGCGTCACGGCCGCCACCCGGGCGCGCGACCTGTACTCCGAGGCCGGGATGCCCCTGAAGGCGGCGATCCAGCTCCTGAACATGTCCGTCGATCCCGCGCGCAACGGAGCCCCGAACGAAGAGATGCGGTCCTACACCGAGCGGGCGCTGGCGGAGATCGCGGACCTGCCGGTGACGGCGGACCGTGAGCAGTTCCGCGCCTGGCTGCTGATCTCCCGTGCCAGCGACTGGCTGTTCGCCTCCGACCTCGTGGCCGCGCGGTCGGACGCGCTGGCAGGGCGCGAGCTCGCCGAATCCGTCGGGGACCGGGAGGCCGTCCTGGAAACCGACCTCCTGCTTGCCCGGATCGACATCGTCGAGGGCCGCTACCAGAGCGGCCTCAGCGACGGCATGCGGGCGGCGCGCGAGGCGCGGGACGCGGGATACGAGTCGACCGGCGTGACCGGGTATCGCAACCTGGCCATCATGGCGGCCCGGGTCATGGATGCCCCCACCGCCGAGCTCGCGATGCGCGAGGGCCTGCAGTACGCCGATGCCATCGAGCAGTCGCACTGCCGCCAGATGATGGCTACGACGAGCGCGTTCCTTGACTGGGGGGCGGGTCGCTGGGAGGCGGCCGACGAGCGGGCCCGGCAGGAGCTCGTCGAGCGGGGCTGCCGGCGCGGTGTGATCGGGGCGCTGGACGTCATCGGCCTGGTCGCGCTCGGTCGGGGTCGGGCAGACGAGGCAAGACGCTGGCTCGACGAGTCGCTTGCGGCCGGACGACGCATCAACGAGCCTCACCTCCTCCTGACGCCACTCTGGGGCCTCGCCGAGACCGACCTTCTGGAGGGAGACGTGGCCGCCGCGACGGCCCGCTGCGAGGAGGGCTGGTCGATTGCCAGCGCGGCCGGTGAGCGGGCGCTCTTCCTGCCGTTCGTGGTGACCGGCACCCGCAGCCTCATCGCCGCGCGCCGCCCGGACGACGCCGAGCGATGGG
>CAYVLM010000027.1:2490-11889 GCA_964452225.1 uncultured Steroidobacteraceae bacterium
TGCCCGTGCCCACGAGTACCTCGCTGGATGGGAGTCCATGGCGGGACCGGCGCTGAGCCACGCCGATGGGCTCGTGCGGATGGCGGCCGGGTCCCTTTCCGCCGCGCGAGAGGCGCTGGAACGGGCCGTTCGCGGCTGGGAGGAGCGGCGACGAACCTGGGAGTCGCTCGGGGCGAGCCTCGACCTCGCTCAATGCCTCATCCGGGCAAGCCGCCACGCGGACGCCGCCGCCGCCCTGGCCGGGATCCGGGCCAAGGCGTCGGCTCTCGGGAGCATGCCGCTCACCGAACGGGCAAATGAGCTGGCGAAGGCGAGCCGCGGTCACAGCATCGAGCAGGAGCCGTGGCGGCCGCTCACGGTTCGCGAGTACGAGGTCGCGAGGCTGATCGCCGGTGGCCTGACGAACGCGCAGATCGCGGCCGAGCTCTCGGTCTCGCCGCGCACGGTGAGCGCGCACGTCGAGCACGTCCTCGCCAAGCTCGGCGCCGCGCGCCGGACGGAGATCGCCAGCTGGGTTGCGACGATCGCGAACCCCTCCCCCTCCGTGCCGCTCCCGGATTCGCACCTCGCCACCCCGAACAGCCCGGCGGATGTCGCCATCCTCCACTGAGACGGGCCCGGCGCCGGTCCTGCGCTGACAAGGCTGGCCCCCAGGCGGTAAGGTGACCGAGCGTGTCGGGGGACACATCCCCGAGCCCATGTTCACGAGGTGCTCCACGCCATGACGCAGCTGGCCGAGCCCACCGCCGCCGCGCGGACGGGCGAACGGGTCAACCACTGGATCAACGGGCGCCGCATTGCCGGCACCTCGGGGCGTTCAGGCCCCGTCTACGACCCGGCCACCGGCGAGCTGGCGCGCCAGGTGGACTTCGCGTCGCCGGAGGAGGTTCGGGCCGCGGTCCGGTCCGCGGCCGCAGCCTTCCCGGCCTGGCGAGCCACATCGATCAGCAGGCGAACGGAGATCCTGTTCCGCATCCGCAACCTCGTGGAGGCGCACAAGGGGGAGATCGCCGCTCACCTGACCGCGGAGCATGGCAAGGTCCCCTCCGATGCGCTCGGCGAGGTCTCACGCGGCCTCGAGAACCTGGAGTTCGCCACCGGCATCCCGCACCTGCTGAAGGGCGGCTTCTCCGAGCAGGTCTCGACCGGGATCGACGTCTACCAGATCCGCCAGCCGCTCGGCGTGGTTGTCGGGATCACGCCGTTCAACTTCCCGGCCATGGTCCCCATGTGGATGTTCGCCAACGCCATCGCCTGCGGGAACACGTTCATCCTCAAGCCGAGCGAGAAAGACCCGTCGGCATCGGTCTACGTGGCGGAGCTCCTGAAGGAAGCCGGCCTGCCCGATGGCGTCTTCAACGTGATCAACGGCGACAAGATCGCGGTGGACGCGCTGCTCGCAGATCCAGACGTGGCGGCGGTGAGCTTCGTTGGCTCCACCCCGGTGGCCCGCTCCATCTACGAGCACGCCACGGCGGCCGGCAAGCGCTGCCAGGCGCTGGGCGGGGCCAAGAACCACATGGTCGTGCTGCCCGACGCCGACATCGGCATGGCAGCCGACGCCGCAGTCTCCGCCGCGTACGGCTCGGCAGGCGAGCGCTGTATGGCGATCAGCGTGGTGGCCGCGGTGGGCGATGCGGCCGATCCGCTGGTCGAGGCCATCAGGGAGCGCCTGCCGAAGGTGAAGGTCGGTCCCGGGAGCGATCCGGCGTCGGAGATGGGACCGCTCATCACCCGCGAGCACCGTGACCGGGTGGCGTCCTACCTGGATTCCGGCCGCGAGGCGGGCGCCGAGGTCGTCGTGGATGGGCGGGAGCACGTCCTCTACTCGAAGACCGATGGAGGATTCTTCCTTGGCGTCTCGCTCCTCGACCGGGTGACGCCCGAGATGGAGTGCTACCGCAACGAGATCTTCGGGCCGGTGCTGGAGATCGTCCGGGTCCCGACCTACGCCGACGCGGTCAAGCTCATCAACGACAACCCCTACGGCAACGGGGTCGCGATCTTCACCCGGGACGGGGGAGCGGCGCGCCAGTTCCAGTTCGACGTCGAGGTCGGGATGGTGGGTGTCAACGTGCCGATCCCGGTGCCGGTGGCCTACTACAGCTTCGGCGGCTGGAAGGCATCGCTCTTCGGGGACCTGCACATGTATGGCCCGGAGGGGATCGCCTTCTACACCCGCGGGAAGGTGGTCACCGCTCGCTGGCCGGATCCGTCGACCAGCAGCGTCGACCTCGGCTTCCCGCGCACCCGCTGACGCAGCCGATCCGATGAGCCCGCCCGACGGCGCCGGTTCCCCCGGCCGGTTCGAAACCCGTGCCGTCCATGCCGGCGCCGACCCGGACCCGGCCAGCGGTGCGGTCGTGCCGCCCATCCAGCTCGCGACGACGTTCAAGCAGGACGGGGTGGGTGGCACGCGCGGCGGCTACGAGTACGCGCGGACCGGCAACCCCACGCGTGCCACCCTGGAGCGGGTGATCGCCGAGCTGGAGGGAGGGACCCACGGCTTCGCGTACGCCTCGGGGATGGCTGCGATCCAGAACCTCCTCTACCTGCTGGAGCCGGGCGACCGGCTGCTCATGAGCGACGACGTGTACGGGGGGACGTGGCGCCTCGTCGACCGCGTCTGGCGTCGCTACGGGGTCGAGCCGCTGCCGGTGGACCTGGGTGACCTGGATGCGGTCTCCGCCGCCCTCGGCTCTGCCGATGGCGGGCCGGTCCGCATGGCCTGGATCGAGACCCCCACCAATCCGCTGCTCAAGGTGGTCGACATCAGCGCGGTGGTGCGCCTGGCCGCGGCCAGCGGGGCGCTGACCGTGGTTGACAACACGTTCGCCACGCCGTTCCTCCAGCGTCCGCTCGATCTCGGGGCGGACGTCGTCCTCCACTCGGCCACCAAGTACCTCGGCGGCCACTCGGACGTGGTGGGTGGCCTGGTCGCCACCCGGCGCAAGGACCTCGCCGAGCGGCTCGCGTTCCACCAGAACGCGGCCGGGGCGGTACCGTCCCCGTTCGACTGCTGGCTCGTCCTCCGCGGGCTGCGCACCCTGGCCCTGCGCGTCGAGCGCGCCTGCGCAAACGCGGCGCTGCTCGCCGACTGGCTCACGCAGCGCCCCGAGGTGGCCCGGGTCCACTACCCGGGATTGACGGATCACCCGCAGCACGCGCTGGCCGGGCGGCAGATGCGCCTCCCTGGTGCGATGGTCAGCTTCGAGCTGGCCGCGGAGGCGGGAGGCGAGGCCCGTGCCCGCGCGTTCGTGGCCGCCACCCGGCTCTTCACCCTTGCCGAGTCGCTCGGCGCGGTGGAGTCCCTCATCGAGGTTCCGTCTGCCATGACCCACGCCTCGGTCGCCGACTCGCCGCTGGCGGTGCCACCGTCGCTCGTGCGCCTGTCGGTCGGAATCGAGAGCGTCGAGGACCTGGTGGCGGATCTCGCCGCGGCCTTTGCGGCGTCAGCCTCGCCCTAGCGCTACTCTTGGGCCCCATGCCTCTTCTGACCACGGCCGACGCGTGATGCACGGCAAGTCCGGCCCCGAGCCGCCGGAGCGGATCGCCGAGGACGGACCCACCGAGCTCGTCCCGGACGACAGCGGGGATCTCGTCGAGCGTCTCTCCGGCGGGACCGCCACGCTGCTGCTGGTGTGGCTGGTGGGGATCGGCGCCGCGAGCGCGCTGCTGGCCGTCTGGGTCTTCGCGGCCCTGGTGATGGGAACCCGGCTGGGAATGGGTGACCTGTTCGGCGGACCGGGCCTCTACACCGCGATAGCCGGTGCCGCAGGCCCGTGCGTGCTGTGGCTCGCCGGGCGGGCCCAGGGCCACAGCCTGCGCTGGTTCACCTGGACCTCGCTGAAGGTGGGCCTCGTGATGGTGCTCCTGGTCTTCGCCTTCTTCTTCGGATCGATGCTCTTCTTCGGCTTCCTGCCCGGGTTCGGCGCCCTGATCTGGATCGCCGTGGGAGCAGTCCTGACCGCGGTCTGCTCGCTGATCTGGGCGCTGGCCACCTGGTCGGCGGACCGCTACATCGCCCGCGCCCGCGTGGAGGGTGCCGGGCCGGGACGCTAGGAAGCGCCGCGAGCCGGGCCCCGCTCAGACGTCGTAGGTGCGCAGGATCTCCGCGATGGCCAGGTCGCCGTCGTACGCCGCGCGCGCCTCGCTCATGGCCCACTCTCCGCCATCGGGCAACGGGATGTGCGTCAGCAGCAGGCGCTTCGCCTGCGAGGCCTGGGCGACCTCCGCCGCTTCCGAAGGGAGCAGGTGCCCGCGGCTCTGTGGTGCCGGGTCATCTTCCTTCAGCGAGCGCAGGCCCGCCTCGCACAGGAACAGGTCGGTGTGGTCGGCGATGCGTGGCAGCGCATCGCACGGGCCGGCATCGGCGGAGTAGCCGAGCACCCTGCTCGTATCCTCGCCCTCGCCCCGGGCGGTGACCCTGAAGCCCCAGGTGCGGACGTAGTGCTGCGTCTCGTCGGGCTCGAAGCGCAGGTCGCCGATCTCGATCGGCCGCTTGCCGTCGTACTCCACGAAGATGAAGCTCTTGTCGAAGAAGTTCGTGTAGCCGGCGCCGAGCGCCAACTCGGCGAGCTGCGCGCTGGAGCCGGGCGGCACGAACACCGTCAGCCGCTTCTTGGCCACGTCGATCCACGGGTAGCTGTAGCGCAGGGTCACCAGGTCGAGGCAGTGGTCGGTGTGCATGTGGCTGATGAGGACGGCATCGAGCTCATCGGGCGTGTTCCGCCGGAGGAGCTGCGCCACGGTGCCCGGACCGACGTCAAGCAAGACGCGCGAGGCGCCGCCCTCGACAACGTAGCCGGCGCAGGCCTCGCCTGGGTTCGGCCGCGCCGGCGAGCGGCCGAGGATGGTCAATCTCATCGCTGCGAATCTTAGGGGGAGGCGGCGGATGGCTGCGTGTCAGTTATGCGACACGCAGCCATCCCCGATTGGCGGCCGGGTCCGCTCAGCGGGCTGAGAGCGGGACGTAGTCCCGAACGGCGGCACCGGTGTAGATCTGGCGCGGGCGCCCGATCTTGGTGTCCGGCGAGTTGATCATCTCCCTCCACTGCGCGATCCAGCCGGGGAGCCGCCCGATGGCAAACATGTTGGTGAACATGTTCTTGGGGAAGCCGATGGCCCGATAGATCAGCCCCGAGTAGAAGTCGACGTTGGGGTACAGCTTGCGGGCGATGAAGTACTCGTCGTTGAGCGCGACATCGGCGAGCTTCAGCGCGACCTCGAAGAGCTGGTCGTCGGAGCCGGTTGCCTTCAGCACCCGTTCGGCAGCGCCCTTGATGATCGTGGCGCGCGGGTCGAAGTTCTTGTAGACCCGGTGCCCGAATCCCGGGAGCCGGAAGCTGTCGTCGGGATCCTTGGCCTTGTCCACGTACTTCTGCACGTTGCCGCCGTCGGCGACGATCCGCTCCAGGGTCCTGATCACCGCCTCGTTGGCGCCGCCGTGGAGCGGCCCCCAGAGGGCGGAGATGCCAGCCGAGATGGATGCGTAGAGGTTGGCCTGGCTCGAACCCACCATGCGAACCGTCGAGGCCGAGCAGTTCTGCTCGTGGTCCGCGTGGAGAATCAGGAGCAGGTCGAGGGCCTTGGCGACGTCCGGGTGCACCTCGTAGGGCTCGGAGGGAACCGCGAACATCATGTTCAGCAGGTTCGCGGCGTAGTCCAGGTCGTTGCGCGGGTACACGTAGGGCTGGCCGATGGCCTTCTTGAACGACCAGGCGGCCAGCGTCGGCATCTTCGCGATGAGGCGCTGGATGGTCAGCTCCGACGTCTCCGGATCCCAGGGATCGTGGCCGTCCTGGTAGAAGGCCGACATGCCGACCGTGGCCGAGGCGAGGACCGCCATCGGATGCGCGTCGTACGGGAAGCTGTCGAAGAAGCGCCGCATCTCCTCGTGGATGAGGGTGTGGTGCGTGATGTTGGCGACCCAGGTGTCGAGCTGCTTGCGCGTTGGCAGCTCGCCGTAGATGACCAGGTAGGCCACTTCCAGGAAGCTGCTCTGCTCGGCGATCTGCTCAATCGGGTAGCCGCGATAACGGAGGATCCCGCGCTCCCCGTCCAGGAAGGTGATCGCGCTCGCGCAGGATCCGGTGTTCACAAAGCCGTTGTCGAGCGTGATCATGCCGGTCTGGGCCCGCAGCTTGGCGATGTTGAAGGCTGCCTCGTCCTCGGTGCCCCGGAGGATCGGCAGCTCTACGCTCTGGTCGCCGAAGGTGAGGGTCGCCGTCTCCGGGGCGGCCGGCGTGTCGCCGTTCGAACTGGCTGGGCGGATGGCGGTCTCGTGTGTCATGGGATCAGATCCTTTACTGCCTCGCGCTCCTCGAGGAGCTCGTTCCGTGTGGCGTCGATCTTGGCCTGCGCCCAGGCCCCGTGCTCAATGCCCTGCACGATCTCGACCGTCCCCGGCGCGGTCGCCCGCAGCGGGTAGCTGAAGACCAGCCCCTGCGGGACCCCATAGCCGCCGCCCGCCGGTGCGGGGACAGCCGCCGAGAAGATCTCACCGGTCGGCTGGGTGATGTTGCGGACGGTGTCGACCACCGCGTTTGCCGCGCTCGCCGCCGAGGAGGCGCCACGCGCCTTGATGATCTGGGCGCCGCGCTGCTGGACGGTCTTGATGAAGTCGCCCTGGAGCCAGGCCTCGTCGCCGATCACCTCGGCAGCCGGCCTGCCGCCGATCGTCGCGTGGTAGACGTCGGGGAACTGCGTGCTCGAGTGGTTGCCCCAGATCGCCAGGTCACGCACCTCGTCGACGTCGACACCGGCCCGATGAGCGAGCTGGGAGCGTGCCCGGCTCTGGTCCAGCATCGTCATGGCGAACCAGCGATCCGCGGGCACGGACGGTGCATTGCCGGCGGCGATCAGGCAGTTCGTGTTGCACGGGTTGCCCACCACCAGGACGCGAACGTCAGGCGAGGCTGCCGCGGCGATGGCCTGCCCCTGGCCGGTGAAGATGCCGCCGTTGACGGTGAGCAGGTCCTTGCGCTCCATTCCGGCCTTGCGGGGCACCGCTCCGACGAGGAGGACCCAGTCCGCTCCTGCGAAGGCTTCCTCGGCGTCCGCGGTGCGGATCACCCTGCGGAGCAGCGGGAAGGCGCAGTCGTCGAGCTCCATGGCCACCCCCTCGAGCGCGGGGAGCGCCACCTCCAGCTCGAGGAGCTGCAGATCCACGGTGGTGCGGGGGCCGAACATCTGGCCCGATGCAATGCGGAAGAGAAGGGCGTATCCAATCTGGCCTGCGGCGCCGGTGACGGCGACCTTGACGTGAGACTCAGGCATGATGCTCCTGCGATCGTCCGCTGACTTCGAGTGTAGCGCAGCCCGTGCGCCCCGGGCCGATGCGAGGCCCGGACTCATCCGATAGTGCACGCATGCGTCCGCGGACGCCGGAGCCGATGGTCACGAGCACGGGTGCCGAAGGTGATCATTCGCCGATGGGCGAACATGAGCAGGCGCCAGACGTGGCTGGATGAGCTCGTCCGAACCGGCGTCGTGGGGCTCAGGCGGGTCGCGGCTCTCCCAGGCGGTCGTTGACCCAGTCGTCGACGGCGGTCGCCATGGCGCGGAACGCCATTCGGGGGATCCACTCGGGCACCGACGAGCGCGGCACCCAGGCATGCTCGCTCGATTCGTGGTCCAGCGTCACGGTCGCGTCCGGATCGACCGGCCTCGCCCGGTAGATGGCCGATACCGCGTTACCCGGTGGGCTGGAGTACACGCCAAGGAGCTTCACCAGGCTGACCGCCAGCCCACTCTCCTCCAGCGCTTCGCGGATGGCTCCCTCCTCCGACGACTCGTGCGGCTCGAGAAACCCGGCCGGCAGGTCCCATCCGCCGGCCCCCGGCTCGACGGCGCGCCGCAGAAGCAGGATCTCGACCTCGCCGGCGGACCCCTGCCGCTCGATCACCACGCCGGCGGCCGGGTAGGGGTTGGAATGCCAGCGCCAGCCGCACCGCTCGCAGACCAGCGGCCGCTCCGACGGTGCGGCGCAGTGCGGGCAGACCGGAACCGGCGTCGTCATCAGGGCGTGCGGGCGATCAGCTCGCGGACCTTTGCGGCGATCTCGTCACGGACCCGGCGAAAGACCGCCATGCGCTCCGCGTCCGTGCCCGTTGCGGCGCTCGGATCGTCGAAGCGCCACTGCTCGACGGCGCCTGCCCCCGGGATCCGCGGGCAGGCTGCGGCGCCCTCCTCGCAGACCGGGACCACGAGATCCCACGTCTCTCCGGCGTAGCGGTCCAGCGTCTTGCTCTGCTGGTCGTTGATGTCGATCCCGATCTCGTCCATGGCCTCGATCGCCTCGAGACGCACGAAGGTGCGCTCCACGCCCGCGGAGTGAGCCTCCCAGCCCGGTCCGCCCCAGGCACGAAGCATCCCCTCGGCCATCTGCGAGCGGGCGCTGTTGTGGGAGCAGATGAAGAGGACGCGGCGCGGCATGCGTACAGCCTACCCGGCCCGCGGCAGGGTCGCTCGTGCCGGGCGCACCGGGGGACGGAGTGTGGATAACTCCGGGGAATGTCGCGAAAGTGGGGGATAACTGGTCTTGCGGGTCTCCGGGGCCGGCCCTATTCTGACCGGGTCCCGAAGGGGCAGCCAACGGCACCGGAGATCACATCAACGGGCCGGAGGCGGTTCCTTCGGGACGTTTCCTTGTGTCGTGCTCGGAGTTGGCGCGGTCTGCCGGGTCATCAGCACCACCCCCGTCTGCTCGAGCGTGTCGAAGTAGACGAACCCGGTCCCGTTCGGCCGCCGCCCGCGCATGAGGACGCCCAGCCCGACCGCCTCGCCCTCGGCGCTCGCTGTCTCCCAGGGATGCTCGAAGCCGATGTGGAAGACCCCTTCCCCGCGCTCGTCGAGGAAGCGGCGCTGCGGGCAGTCGAGCTCGGGTGGCTGGCACAGCTGGAGCTGCACGTTGTCGAGGTTCACGTAGCGATACGTCATGGCGGCGAACGCCTCGGGGTTGGAGACCTCGAGGGAGGTGTACTCGGCGAGCGGCGGGTACGGCTGCCATGGGCCGATGCCGATCGATTCGTACCAGGCCGTGGCGCGGTCGATGTCGCGGACCACGATGCAGATGTGGTGGAGCGTCCTGAAGGGGCCGGTCATGGCGTCTTCTCCTCCGAGAGCGTGTCGAGCACGCGCTGGTTGAACTCGTCCATCCCCGCCGTGGGAGCGCCCGGATCGGCGAGGTCGTAGGTGGAAGGACCGATGGCGAGCGCGCGGTCGAGCGCCTGCCGCACGTTCGCCGCGAGCCCGAGCGGTGCCAGGTCCGGGCACCAGGCGACGAGGTCCGCGAGCGCCAGCCAGGCACCGACAGGGTTCGAGCGCCGGGTTCCGGTCCGGTGCGGCGACGTGCCGTGCGCCGGCTCGAAGAGGGCGGTGATGCCCTGCCCGATGGGA
>CAYVLM010000028.1:0-11725 GCA_964452225.1 uncultured Steroidobacteraceae bacterium
AAGCGGCGAAATGCTTTGGAAATGGTCGGGGCGAGAGGATACGAACCTCCGACCTCCTGAACCCCATTCAGGTGCGCTACCAGGCTGCGCTACGCCCCGACCGGACCGCGACGAGCAGTGTACGACAGGGCCGTCATGCGCGCCTGGGCGCGAACCTCCGCTCGTCGGTCGTTCGCCGCCCGTTCCAGGAGCTCGGCGCGTTCGTCATTCACCGGGCCGGCGTTCGCGAGGGCGGCCAGGGCATTGCGCAGGAGCCGATGGCGACCGGCCCTGGCCAGCGCCGTTTCTCCCAGCTGACGCTGGAAGGCCCGCGTGCCCATCGGCAGGAGCCACTCGATCAAGGGAACCAGGGGCACGCGAAGCGGGCCGGTGTCCACGGCATCGGCATTGACAGGGCAGACCTCCTGGCAGACGTCGCAGCCGAAGATCCAGTCGCCGATGGCGCTCGTCTCCCACGGCTCGAACACGCCCGGGTGCTCGATGGTCAGGTAGCTGATGCAGCGCCGGGCGTCGACGGTGAAGGGCGCCACGATGGCGCCCGTCGGGCATCCCGTGAGGCACCGCGTGCACGAGCCGCAGCTGCTCCGCAGCGGTCGGTCCGAAGGCAGCTCCACGCTGCTCAGGAGCGCGCCAAGGAAGACCCAGGAGCCCGCCGCACGGTGGGTGAGCAGGTTGGCGTTCTTGCCGATCCACCCCAGCCCGGCACGCTCGGCCAGCGCCCGCTCGGCCAGCGGCCGGTCGTCGACGTAGGCCACCTCGCCCGCCGGGATCGCCTCCCTGCGCAGGTCGGCTGCCAGGGCCGCGATCCGGGCTCGCAGGGCGCGGTGGTAGTCCGTGCCAAGCGCATAGCGGGCGATCCGGCCGGTCGGTCCCCCGTCACCCGCCTCGAGCACCGGTGCCAGGACCGCCCTGAGCAGGTCGGGCCGGTCGTCCCAGCCCGCGCGCTCCGCGCCCGCGTACGAGGCGGCCACCACGACCACCGATCGCGCCACGGGGTCGTGGGCCCGCGGATCGGTTGCCCGGGCCGGCCGGTCGCCTCCCATCCAGCCCATGCGGGCCATGCGGCCGGCGGCGACGCTTGCCTCCAGGTGGACGCGAGCCTCGGGCATCGGATCGGCGCTGGTCACCCCCACGAGCTCCAGGCCACGGCGTGCCGCCAGCTCGGCGATCCGCTCACGCAGCGCCGCACGCGAGCGACCGGCAGTCCGTCGCACCACGGCCCCGCGCCTAGGAGGGGAGGCCCGCGAGCTCGTCCTTCAGCTCCCGGCCCATCAGCTCGGCGACCGCTTCCAGCGGTGCACGTGCGCCGTGAAGCACGGCATCCACCTGCTCGGCGATCGGCATCTCGACCCCCAGCTGATCCGCCAGCTCGAGGGCGCCGCGCACGGTGAAGGCACCCTCCGCCACGCCGGCCAGCTGCGGCGTCACCTCGCTCCAGCCCAGCCCGGACGCCAGCAGCTCCCCGGCGCGCCGGTTCCGCGACAACGGGCTCATGCAGGTGCCGATGAGGTCACCGACGCCCGCCAGGCCGGCGAAGGTCAGCGGGTTCGCTCCGGCCGCCACGCCCAGCCGCGTCATCTCCGCCAGTCCGCGGGTGATGATCCCGGCCTTCGCGCTGTCGCCGAAGGCGAGGCCGTCCACCATCCCGGCGGCCAGCGCCACGACGTTCTTGAGGGCACCGCCCAGCTCCACGCCAATGACATCGGCATTGGTGTAGACGCGAAATCGATCCGAGCCGAGCTGCCCCGCCAGGTCGGCCGCCAGCCGCCCGTCCCGCGAGGCGACGACGGCGCCGGCTGGCTTGCCGGCCGCCATCTCGCGCGCCAGGTTGGGCCCGGACAGGACCGCGACCGGGTGCCCCGGCAGCACCTCGGCAATCACCTCGCTCATGCGCCGATGCGTCCCGCCCTCGATTCCCTTGACCGCCGACAGGATGGGGGCGCTCCGGGGAAGCCACGACGCCAGGCGCAGCAACGTGCCGCGCACGTGCGCCGACGGGACGGCGACGAGGAAGAACCCGTGCGGTTCGCCCAGGCGCGAGTCGTTGGCGGTGATCGTCACCGCGGGCGGGATGGTAATCCCGGGCAGGTAGCGCCGATTCTCGCGATCGGTGTCGAGGACGGCTGCCGCCGGGCGGCTGTAGGCCCACAGGGTCACCGTGTGCCCGTGGTCCGCCAGGCGCACCGCCAGGGTGGTGCCCCAGGCCCCCGCGCCGATGACGCCGATGGGGTCGTCCATGCCGCGCGAGGATAGCATTGGCCTCCCGCCCTACCGCCGGCGGGCCGTGGATCGGCGAGAGGACCTCCGTGGCCGACGGCGGGCCGACCGCCGGGCGGCCTCCTCGCTGACCCGCTGGCGCAGGATGAGGCGGATCGGCGTGCCAAGGAAGCCATGCTCGGCACGGATCCGGTTCTCGAGGTAGCGCCGGTAGCTGAAGTGGATCAGCTCGGGGTCGTTGACGAAGACCACGAAGGTCGGCGGGGCCACCGCCACCTGCGTGGCGTACAGGATCTTCGGCAGCCGGTTGCGGACGTGGCTCGGCGGATGCGCACGCACGGCGTCGGCCACGATCCGGTTCAGCTCGCCGGTCGGCACGCGCCGGTACCGCTCCTCGGCGACCCGGCGCGCCTCGCCCAGCACGCGGTCGATGCGGGCTCCCGTCTTCGCCGAGGCGAAGACGATGTCGGCCCAGGCCAGGTACGGCGCCTGGCGGCGGAGCGCGCGCAGCCGCTCGTCCGCCGTCTTGGGATCCTTGGCCACCGCGTCCCACTTGTTGAGCACCAGGACCAGCCCGCGGCCCGCCTCGAGCACGTGGCCGACCACGTGGGCGTCCTGCGCCGTGTAGCCCTCCACGGCATCGGTCATCACCACCGCCACGTCCGCGCGGTCGATGGCCTTCAGGCTGCGCAGGACGGAGTAGCGCTCGATTCCCCGCCCGATGGCGCCCCGGCGGCGGATCCCGGCGGTGTCGATGAGCACCATCGGCTCGCCGTCCACGCGCACCAGGGTGTCGACCGGGTCCCGCGTGGTGCCCGGCGTCTCGGACACGATCATCCGCTCCTCGCCAAGGACCCGGTTCACGAACGTGGACTTGCCCGTGTTCGGCCGGCCCACGATTGCCACCCTGGGTGGACCCAGCTCGGTCTCCGCCAGCTCGGCGAGCTCATCGTCGCTGAGCTCTTCCTCTTCGTACGGCTCCACCTCGTCGGACACCGCGCCATCGGTCCCCGAGCCGGCGGGAGGCAGCGCGTCGACGATCATGTCGGCGAGGTCCCCGGTGTTCCGCCCGTGCTGCGCGCTGACCACGATGGTGCTCTCGAACCCCAGCGCGTGGAACTCGGCTCCCTCGAGCTCGCGCCGGGGGTTGTCGGCCTTGTTGACGACCAGGATCACCCGCTTCGAGGCGCGCCGCAGCCGGTCGGCAACCTCGTGGTCCAGCGGCGCCAGGCCCGCGTGGGCGTCGACCACGAAGAGGATGACGTCCGCCTCCTCCACCGCGATCCGCGCCTGGTCCTGGACCCGTGCCTCGATGTCGGTCCCGGGCTCGAGCTCGAGCCCGCCCGTGTCGACCACGGTGAAATCGCGCCCGTTCCAGTCGCCCGTGGCGTACACGCGGTCGCGCGTGGTCCCCGGCACGTCCTCGACGATGGCGATCCGCTGACCGGCGAGGCGGTTGAAGAGCGTGGACTTGCCGACGTTCGGGCGACCGACGATGGCAACGATCGGCAGGGCTGGCATGCGCAGGAAGTCTAGCGACCGATGGCGCCGATGCCGTGCCGGCCGTGTGCTAGCGTCCGCTCGTGCCCGCTCCACCGACCCTCGACGCGCACGCGCACATCGATGCGCGTCTCCACCCCGCCCCGCGAGGCCTGGCGCGGGTCGGCGCCGTCCTGGCCCAGACGGTCTCCCTGGAGGAGGCCGAGCGATCGGTGGGGCAACGCGAGCCGTGGGTGCTGTGGGGCGTGGGCTGCCACCCCTGGTTCCCCGGGGCCCAGGCGGCATTCACCCCCGAGCGCTTCCGCGCGCTGCTCGACCGGACCGCGGTGGTTGGCGAGGTCGGCCTCGACGTCGGCTCCCGCGTGCCCTCCGCGACCCAGCTCGCCACGTTCCGGGCAGTCCTGCGCACGGTGGCAGAGCGTCCCCGGATGGTGAGCATCCACAGCCTGGGTGCCACGCGCGAGGTGCTCGCCGAGCTGCGGCGCACGCCGGTCGCCGTCCCGGTGCTTCACTGGTGGAAGGGCCGGGCGGCGGAGACGAGCGAGGCCGTGGAGCTCGGCTGCTGCTTCTCGGTGCACGCGGCCGTCGCGCGGCGGACCACCTGGCGCACGCGGGTGCCCCTGGAGCGGATCCTCGTCGAGACCGACCAGGAGACGGACGACCCGCCGGAGGCAATCCCGGCGCAGATCGAGCGGGTGGAGGATCTGCTCGCGGAGCAGTACGGCATCTCGCCCGAGGAGGTGCGGCTCACCGTGTGGCGCAACTTCGCGCGGATCGTGGAGGAGATCGGCGTCGTCGATCTGCTCCCCCCGGGGATTGCCGGGGTGCTGGCCGGTCTGGGTCAGCCTGCCAGCGCGTAGATCCGGTCGCGAACCGCCTCCAGGTCCACCTCGGGGGTCGATGTGCCGCCGGTGATGCCGATGCGTGCCTTGCCGGCCAGCCAGCCCCGGTGCTCGCGCTCGAGCTCGTCGGCGTCCTCGATGTGGACCACCGCGTCGCACACCTCGCGGCACTTCACCGCCAGCTCGCGCGTGTTGCTCGAGTTCTTGCCGCCCACCACGACCATCCCGTCGACCTCGCCGGCCAGCACCACCGAGTCCGCCTGCCGGGTGAGCGTCACCGGGCAGACGGTGTTCACGACGCGGAGGTCGTGGCATCGGCGCAGGCAGAACGCAGCGAACTCCTCGAGCTTGGACGGCAGGATGGTCGACTGGGACAGGACGCCGAGCTTCTTGGTGTGCGGCACGCGCTCCCAGGTCGAGCGGTCGACGTCGTCGACCACCACGTGGTGCTCCCCCGCGTACGAGCGGACACCCTTGACCTCGGGATGGTCCTCGTGGCCGATGATGCACACGGTGTAGCCCTGCTCGGCAAGCTCGGCCGCCGCCCGCTGGCTCTGGATCACCCAGGTGCAGGTGGCGTCGATCACGTCGAGCCCGCCCTTGGCGGTGAGGGTCGTCATCTCGCTGGCGGGAACACCGTGCGCGCGGATCACCAGGGTCCCGCCCTCGACCTGGTCGGCGAGGTCGGCGGTCCGGATTCCGCGGTCCGACAGCTCGGCCTTGATCCCGGGGTTGTGGACCAGCTGGCCGAGGGTGGTGACCTCCTTCCCCTCCTCGCGGGCGCGCCGGGCCTTGTCGATCGCCAGGCGCACGCCGTAGCAGAATCCGGCGCGCTCGGCGATGCGGACCTCGGGGCGGGCATGGGTCGCGGTGGTCATCTCGCCGGCCATTCTATCGGCCGATGGCGCGATCTTCAGCGAGTCGCCCCGTGAGTCAGCCGTAGTGACCCCGGTAGGACTCCGGAAGCATGGCGGCAATCGTGCGCATGATCTGCTCGGTCGCCGCGACGAGCTCGGCTCGCTCGATGCGCCCGGTCGCGTGCTCGGCCAGGCTGAGGGGCTTCCCCACGCGGACAAGGACGGCCGACCGCCTGGGAATGATGGCGCCACTAGGGAAGAGCCCCCCGGTGCCGGTGATCGCCACCGGCAGAATGGGTGCGCCGGAGCGCATGGCCAGCAGCGCCGCTCCGGCCTGCCCCTCGTGCATCTGCCCGTCGCGGGAGCGATGGCCCTCGGGGAAGACCGCCAGCGGCCGCCCTGCTGCCAGGTGCTCGAGCGCCCGGCGCTGCGCTCCCCGATCGCCCGACCCGCGGCGCACGAAGAAGACGCCCGCCTGGGTGGCCAGCCAGCCGATGAGCGGCCAGCCCTGCATCTCGACCTTGGCCATGAAGTGGATGACCCGGTCGTTCAGGTCCCCCACGGTGGCCCCGATGATCAGTGGATCGAAGTTCGAGAGGTGGTTCGCGACCACGATGAAGGCCCCGGTCTGCGGGACCCGCTCGAGACCCTCCACGGTGAGGGGACCCAGGACGCGCATCCCGAGCCGGGTCATGACCGAGCCCGGGCGGTAGAACCAGGTGGACCCGCTCATCCAGGGACCCTCATCGCGAGCGCCGCCGGGACTGCGGCAGCCGGTCGACGATGGCGTCCACGCAGGCCTCGACCGTCAGCTCGCCCGTGTCGAGCACCAGCGACCCGGGCGCCCGCCTCAGGGGAGCCACCGCGCGCCCCGAGTCCGCGGCGTCGCGCCGCTCGATCTCGGCGAGGTACTCCGCCGCCCGCTCGGGCCGCCCCATCTCCGCAGCCCGCCGCGCGGCCCGCACGCCGGTTGAGGCGGTGAGGTACACCTTGAGCGTGGCATCGGGCAGAACGACGGTGCCGATGTCGCGCCCGACCATCACCGTGTCCGCCCCCCGGGCCGTGGCGCGCTGCACGGCGAGCATCGCCCGGCGCACCTCCGCGTGCCGGCTGACGCGCGAGACGAGCCGATCGATGGCCGGAGTGCGCACCTCGCCGGTCACGTCACGGCGGCCGAGCAGCACCGTCTCCAGCCGGTCCGTCTGGTCCGGGCGGGGCCGGCGCACCCGGATCGCGGCCCGCGCTGCGAGCCGCCCGAGGCCGTCGGCATCGTCCGGGTCGATCCCCTGCTCCACCGATGCCAGAGTCAGGGCGCGGTACATCAGCCCGGTGTCCACGAAGGTCGCACCGATGCGCACAGCCAGCGCGTGGCCGATGGTGCTCTTGCCCGAGCCGGACGGGCCGTCGACCGCCACCGCCAGCCGACCGCGGCGTCGTGCGACCGCCGGGCCATCGCCGCCGAGCGCTGCCGCTTCGGCCGGGTCCAGCGCCCGCGACTGGCCCGGCGCCAGCCCACGGATGGTCAGCGGCCCCAGCGCGACGCGGGCCAGCCGCGGGGTCCGATGGCCGGCGGCCGCGAACAGGCGCCGGACCTCGCGCTTGCGTCCCTCCCCGACCCGCACCCGCAGCCAGGCGCCGGACTCGCCGGCCTCGCGCGGGATCTCCGGTGGCGGCACCGCCCGTCGCGCGCTGAGCAGCCGCGCCGGTCCGTCGTCGAGCGTCAGGCCGGCACGCAGCATTCGAAGCGTCGCCGCGCCGGGCTCGGGCTGAACCAGCACCGCGTACTCCCGCTCGGTGGCGTAGCGCGGGTGGAGCACGCGCTGCGCCCACTCACCGTCATTGCTGAGCAGCATCAGCCCCTCCGAGTCAACGTCCAGGCGGCCGACCGGCCACAGGCGCCCCCGGCGGCCCGCGCTCGGCAGCAGGGCCAGCACCGAGCGCCGGCCGCGCTCGTCCCTGGTCGAGGAGAGGTAGCCGCGCGGCTTGTGGAGGGCCAGGTAGACGCCCGGCGATGCGGCCTGCAGCGGCACGCCGTCCACGGCGATCCGGTCGCGCCCCGCATCCGCGCTCATGCCCACCGAGGCGCGCCGGTCGTTGACGGTGACCCGGCCGGCCGCGATCAGCTCCTCCGCCGAGCGCCGCGAGCTGACGCCCGCCCGCGCCAGCAGCTTCTGGAGCCGCTCAGCCGGCATCGGACCCGTCCGCGGGCTCGTCGGTGGCAGCCACCGAGGTTGCGACCTCCGAGGGGAGCGGCGGCAGCTCCTCCAGGGACGTGAGTCCGAAGCGCTCCATGAAGGTGAAGGTCGTGCCGTACAGGATGGGACGGCCCGGGGTGTCGCGTCGGCCCACCTCGGCGATCAGGCGACGGTGCAGGAGCGAGCGCAGGACGTAGTCCGAGTCGACGCCGCGCACCCGCTCCACCTCGCCGCGGGTGCACGGCTGCCGGTAGGCGACCACCGCCAGCGCCTCGAGGGCAGCCGGGCTCAGGCGCGCCTCCTCCCGCGCCGCATAGGCAGCCAGCCGCTGCCCTACCTCGGGCGCGGTGACGAGCTGCCAGGCGTCATCCATCCGCTGCAGGCGGAGTCCGCGCCCCGCGTCCTCGAGATCGGCCGCCAGGGCGGCAAGCGCGGCCTCGGCATGCGGCCCCGGGACCCCGCCAAGCTCCCCGAGCTCGGCGGTGGTGAGCGGTCGCTCGGCAATGAACAGCAGAGCCTCGAAGAAGGCGCCCAGGTCGTCCGGCGGCAGCTGGTCCATCAGAGGGCCTCGATCTCGATGGGGCCGAAGAGCTCGTCCTGCCGGACGGTCACCTGGCGGCGGCGCACCAGCTCGAGCATGGCGAGCACCGTGACCGCCACCTCGGTCCGCGACCCGCAGGTGGCCAGCACCGCCTGCAGCACCACGCGCCCGGCCGCAGACAGGGCCTCGCGGAGCACGCGCATCTGCATGCCGATGGTGATCTCGCGGGCCACGACCTCGGGCGGCGGGGGCTCGGGCTCCGCCACGGCCGCCAGCCGTTCCAGCGCGGCGGGCAGCAGGGCCAGCGGCAGGACCTCGGCCTCGGCCACGGGCAGGTCGGATTCCCGCGGCTCGCGTCGCATCGCAGGATGGGCGAGATCGCGCTCGCCCAGGGTGCGCGCCACGTCCCGCAGGGCCCGGTACTCAACGAGCCGGCGGCGCAGCTCGCCCTCGTCGAGCTCCTCGGGGTCGCCCTCGATCGGGACGGCGTCGTCTCCGGGAAGGAGCCGGCGCGACTTGAGAAGGATCAGCTGGGCCGCGACGGCCACGAACTCGGCGAGGTGGGCGGGCTCCACCCGGTGGGTGGCGAGAAAGGCCACGTACCCGTCCGCCAGCTCCGCCAGCGGGACGGTCAGGACGTCGAGCTGGCGGGACTCGATCAGGTGCAGGAGCAGGCCGAGCGGGCCGGAG
This sequence comes from uncultured Steroidobacteraceae bacterium, assembly GCA_964452225.1. Lineage (GTDB taxonomy): Bacteria > Chloroflexota > Limnocylindria > QHBO01 > QHBO01 > CAVXEH01. The sequence continues at coordinate 8,843 of CAYVLM010000028.1, forward strand.
AAGACTTCGAGATCGACCTCGAACGGCTCCCGGTGAGGCGGACCGTCGACGGGAAGCGGCGCCGCCTGCTGATCGGGAACGACCGGAATCGGCTCCATGAACCCCGCCTCAGCTCGCATCGTCGGCGCGGCGCAGCGCCGATGCAAGGTCCGCGTCGGCCGCCGCCGGCTCGCCGCGAATGAATGCCGCCCCGCGCGCCGAGATGCCCGCATCGATCGCCAGCCGGGCCGAGATCTGCGCGTGGTGCAGGAAGAGGTACCACGGATACCCCCCTGACGCGGGGTCCGAAACGGCCATCCGGCGCAGGAGCCCCGGCGCGGCAGCCGCCAGCAGGACACCGGCGACCCGGTGCCGCAGCCGCAGGCGGCGACCCTTGGCGGCATCGTGCAGCAGCGCCGCGGCCAGCAGGTCGGCGTCGTCGATACCGGCGGCCAGGAGGCGCTGCGCGACGTCGAGCCCGTGTCGGCGGTCAGCGACCGGCATCTGCTCGAAGAGCGGCCAGGCGCTGCCCGGCAGGATGCGGCGGGCCAGCGCCGCCTCGTCGGGCGCGACTCGGGCGGTGAGATGGCCGACGACCTGCGCGACCCTATGCAAAGATCCGGCCTCCCATCAGGAGGTTGGCGAGGTCGGCGGCGCCGCCGAAGAGCACCCCCAGCGGTCCGGAGCTCCCCAGCAGGATCAGCAGGAGAAGGACGAAGAGGCCGTACTGCGCGTAGCGCTGCACGGCGAAGACCTGCTGCACCGGCAGGAAGGCCAGGGCGAAGTTGTAGCCGTCCAGTGGCGGGATCGGGATGAAGTTGAAGAAGGCGAGCACCACGTTCATCAGCACGATCACCGCCAGCACCTCCCCGAGCCAGCCGTACGGGTCGCCGACCATGGCGAAGACCCGGTACACGACCGCGAAGGCGACCGCGACGACGAGGTTGGTCGCCGGCCCGGCGGCGGAGACCCAGGCCATCGAGCGACGGCCGCCGCGCAGACCGTAGACGTTGACGGAGACCGGCCGTCCCCAGCCGAAGCCGGCGATCACGAAGAAGATGGCACCCAGCGGTTCGATGTGGCGCAGCGGGTTGAGCGAGACGCGGCCCATGGCCCGCGGCCGGTTGTCGCCGAACGCCTCGGCCACCGCCGCGTGGCTGAACTCGTGGCACGTGATCCCGATCACCAGGGCCAGCGCCACGCCGGTGATCCAGACCGGATCGAGATTGCCGAAGATCACGCCGGCAGCTCCGGGAGCAGCTCCCGCAGGACCGTCATGAGCCGCTGCGCTCCGACCGGCCCCATCGCCAGCACCTCCTCGTGGGTCACCTCTCCCTCCATGTCGGCGGTCGCCTTGTTGGTGACCAGGCTGAAGCCGAGGACCCTGGCGCCCGCGTGGCGGGCGACGAGCACCTCGGGGACCGTGCTCATGCCCACCGCGTCGGCGCCGATGGTGCGGAGCATGTGGAGCTCGGCGCGCGTCTCGAAGTTCGGCCCGGCCAGCATGACGTAGACCCCTTCGCGGAGCACGACACCGGCGCGCTCCGCCGCCGAGCGGGCGCGCGCCCGGAGGTCGGCATCGAACGCATCGGTCATGGACACGAAGCGCGGGCCGATACGCTCGAGATTCGGGCCGAAGAGGGGGTTGTCGCCAGACAGGTTGATCGTGTCGCGGATGAGCATGACGTCGCCCGGGTCGAACGCTGGGTTCAGACCGCCCGACGCGTTGGTGAGCACCACCGTGCCGACTCCGAGGCTCAGGCAGGCACGAAGCAGGATCGTCGCCTCCCGGTGCGAGAAGCCCTCGTACGGATGCGCCCGACCGGAGAGGATGAGCGCCGGCGTGCCCGCAGCGATCCCTGCCAGCAGCTCGCCGGCATGCCCCTCCACGTGGCCCACGGGCACGTGGGGGATCTCGCCGTAGCCGATGCGCACGCGGGGCTCAGGGTCGAGCAGCTCGGCGACCCCGCCCAGGCCGCTCCCGAGGACGAAGGCCAGGCCCGGGCTGGCCAGCGCGGGGGTGGAGGCAAGCCTGCCGCGGACGAAGGCCGCGGCCTCCTCGATGCGTCGCTCGAGCTCGGGGCCGTAGATCCCGTCCGGCAGGGCGCCGAGGCGAGCCACGGCCATCTACATGCGCCCCAGGAGATCGCGCTTCTTGGCCTCGTACTCCTCGTCGGTGATCAGGCCCCGGTCGCGCAGGCCGGCGAGCCGCTCCAGCATGGCGGCAAGCTCCTCGCCGCTGCCGGCCGGTGGCGGTGCCGGCGGCGGAGCGGACGACGCCGATGGCGCAGCCGCCGCGGGCGACGGCGGCACGGGGACCACCCGGTCCGAGCCCGCCCGCGGAGCCATCGCCTCCGCGCGCTGCATCGGCGGCGCGGGCGCGGGCCGCTGGGCCGGGGGACGCGACATCTCCGGGTGCTCGAGCAGCTCCTTCTGGTTGAGCATCGCGATCTTGAACTCGACGGCATCGGCCATCATCGGGAAGTCGTCCACCGCCCCCGGCTCATCCGAGGCGGTCATGATGTCCAGGTGGCCGAAGCCGAAGATTCGGCCGATCCAGCTCTGGGTCAGGTGCGCGTCGTTGACCTTCTCCAGGCTCGAGTCTCCCATCGTCTTGTTGAAGATCCCCTCCGCCTTGATCACTCGCCGCGTGGTGACCAGGTACTCCTGGTTCTGCCAGGCCCAGAGGGTCACCCCGATGCGACCGATCGATCCAAGCAGGACCACCACCCCGATGACCTGGAGCAGGTCGCGCAGCGTCCATTCGCCCACCGACGTCTGCCAGATGACGACCGCCAGCGAGAGGACCGCCAGGATCACGAAGAGCCAGACCTCGGACACCACCGCGAACCAGTGCTGTCGCGTCTGGAAGACGATCTCCTCGCCCCGGCTCAGCAGGTTTCG